>DATEZA010000182.1:0-14142 GCA_035255945.1 Thermoanaerobaculia bacterium | reverse complement strand
CCGTGCGACGTTTACCGTCCCGCCGCAATCGAACAGCTGAGAATCGTTGCGAACAACGTGAAGGTGCCGTTCTTCGAGCTCGGCGAAGACCGCAATCCGCTGTCGATCGCCCAGCGCGCGGTCAATGACGCGAAGACGCTGCTGTACGACACCGTCATCCTCGACACCGCCGGCCGTTTGCACATCGACGACGAGCTGATGAAGGAGCTCGACGCGATCAAAAACGCGACGCGGCCGAGCGAGATCCTGTTCGTCGCGGATTCGATGACCGGCCAGGACGCGGTGAAGTCGGCGAAGGAGTTCGACGATCGCCTGCAGGTCACCGGCATCGTGCTGACGAAGCTCGATGGCGATGCGCGCGGCGGCGCGGCGCTGTCGATCAAGTCGGTCGTCAATCGTCCGATCAAGCTGGTCGGCGTCGGCGAGAAGTACGCCGACCTCGATGTTTTCTATCCCGAGCGCATGGCGTCGCGCATCCTCGGCATGGGCGACGTGCTGTCGCTCATCGAGAAGGTCGAGCAGGAAGTCGATCAGAAGGAAGCGGCGCGGCTCGCGCAACGGGTCGCGAAGGACAAGTTCACGCTCGAAGACCTGCGCTCGCAGCTGCAGCAGGTGCGCAAAATGGGACCGCTGTCGCAACTGGTCAACATGTTGCCCGGCGTGAGCGGGAAGGTGTCGGAAGAGGACATCGATGAGAAGTCGGTGGTGCGCATGCAGGCGATCCTCGATTCGATGACCAAGAAGGAGCGCGCGTTCCCGCAGATCATTGACGGCAAGCGGAAGAAGCGGATCGCCAAAGGCTCCGGGACGACCGTGCAGCAGATCAATCAGCTGCTGAAGCAGTATCTGCAGATGAAGAAGATGATGCGGACGTTCTCGAAGGGCTTCGGCGCGCGGAAATTCGGGAAGATGATGAAGGGCCTGCCGCCGGAATTGCTTGGATAGGGTTGCTGTTTGCCGCGGGGTTCCGTTAGTATTCTGCGCCCTTAAACGAAGGAGTTTCAATCAAATGCTCAAGATTCGCCTGCGCCGTGGTGGCGCGACCCATGCCCCGTTCTACCGCGTCGTCGTCTCCGACTCCCTGAAGACGCCGAGCGCGTCGACGGTGGAGCAGATCGGCCACTACGACCCGAAGAAGAACCCCGCCGACGTCAAGATCGACCGCGAGCGCGTCGATTACTGGGTCAGCAAGGGCGCTCAGCTCTCGCCGACCGTCAAGTCCCTCCTCAAAAAGCTGAAATAGCCCGTGCGCGAGCTGGTCGAGTTCCTCGCCAAGTCCCTCGTCGATGATCCGGATGCCGTGCGCATCCATTCATACGACCGCGAGGGAACGACCGTGCTCGAACTGGAAGTCGCCCCCGACGATCTCGGCAAAGTGATCGGACGTCAGGGGCGCACCGCGCGTGCCATCCGCACCGTGCTGGCCGCGGCGGGACAGAAGACCCGCCGCCGCTACATTCTCGATATCCTCGACTGATGTCCTCCGGCCGGATTGCGGTCGGCGTGATCCGCAAGCCGCACGGAATCCGCGGCGAAGCGAGCGTCGAGCCCTGGACCGATTCACCCGATCGATTCGACGAGCTCGATGCGGTCACGCTCGTGTCTCCCGACGAAACGTCCACACGCGATGCGCGCATCGAAAGCGCACGCCCTCACGGCGATCGCGTGCTCGTGAAGTTCGCCGGCATCGACGACGTCGACGCGCTCCGCAACTGGAGCATCGAGATTCCGGAGAGCGAAGCGCGCGAGCTCGATGAGGGCGAGTACTTCCTACACGATCTCGTTGGCTTGAAACTCATCGATGCGGACGGCAACGAGCGCGGAAGAGTCATCGAGGTCTACGAAGGCGGCGGCGGCATCCTGCTGCAGGTGCAGCATGGCAATCGCAAATTCGACGTGCCGTTCGCCGCGGAGATCTGCACGAAGATCGATCTCCAGTCGAAGACGATGACGGTCAACCTGCCCGAGGGGATCGATGAGGATTGATTTCGTCACGATCTTCCCGCGGATGTTCGATCCGCTGATCGCCGAGGGCGTGATCGCGCGCGACATCAAGCAGGGACTGCTCGACGTGCGCGTGCACGATCTGCGCGACTTCGCCAGCGACAAGCATCGCTCGACTGATGACGAAGCGTACGGCGGCGGACCGGGGATGGTCATGCTCGCAGAGCCGGTGCTGCGATGTGTCGAGTCGATCGGAGAAGGACGAGTCATCGTCACGACACCGCAAGGCCGGCGCTTCGATCAAAACCTCGCGAAGGAGCTCGCCGCGACGCAGCACATCGTCCTCCTCTGCGGCCGCTACGAAGGATTTGATCATCGGGTGATCGAGGCGCTGCATCCGGACGAGATCTCGATCGGCGACTTCGTCGTCTCCGGCGGCGAGCTGCCGGCGATGCTGATCGCAGACGCAGTCGGACGGATGATCGAAGGCGTCGTTGGTAACACCGGCTCGGTCGAGGAGGACTCGTTCTTCAACGGACTGCTCGACTATCCGCACTACACGCGCCCCGAGGAGCTGCGCGGGATGCGGGTGCCGGACGTGCTGCTGTCGGGACATCACGAGAAAATTCGCAAATGGCGCAAGGAGCAGGCACTTCGCGCCACGCTGGAGCGGCGCCCCGACCTTCTGGAAAGCGCCGAGCTCGACGATGAAGCCGAGCGGATACTCCGCGGAATGCGTTCAGAACGATAGAGGTTCTAGCGATCCGCAGTTGCCAAACCGCACGAAATCAGCGATCCTAAGCGGCTCTCGCAGAAATACTTAGAAGGTGCAATGCCATGCCTGAAATCATGAAAATCGTCGAGTCGCGTGAGACGCGTACCGACATTCCGAACTTCTCTCCCGGCGACACGATCAAGGTCCACGTGAAGGTCAAGGAAGGCGACAAAGAGCGCATCCAGATCTTCCAGGGCGTGGTGATCTCCCGCAAGGGTGGCGGCTCGCGTCAGATGTTCACCGTGCGCAAAGTGTCGGGCGGAATCGGTGTGGAGCGCATGTTCCCGCTCTATTCGCCTACCATCGACCGCATCGAGGTTGAACGCCATGGCCGGGTCCGCCGCGCAAAGCTCTACTACCTCCGGGATCTCCGCGGTAAAGCCGCGCGCATCGAAGAGAAGCGCAAAGCCTAAGCTCACCAAGAGCGAAAAGCTCCAGAACTCAATGTTCGCGGAGCTGGCGCGAGTTGCCGAGATGTCGGTAGTCGAGCGCCGGCTCCGCGATTTTGGTTTCAGGTCCATCGCTGGTACGGATGAGGTCGGCCGCGGCTGTCTCGCCGGACCGGTCGTCGCCGCCTGCGTCATCCTCGATCCTGACCCGACCCTCTTCGGCGTCAATGATTCCAAGCAGCTCGATCACGAGCACCGGCTCACCCTCTATCGCCTCATCGCCTCGAAGGCCCGCGCCATCGCCATTGGTGTGATGGAGCCGCAGACGATCGACCGAATCAACATTCTGCGCGCCAGCAAAGCGGCCATGTTCGAAGCGGTCGAGAACCTCTCGATCCGGCCCGATGTGCTCCTCGTCGACGCCGTCCTGCTGGAAAAACTGGAGATGCCGCAGGTGCCGCTGATCGAAGGCGACCGCCGAAGTATCTCCATCGCCGCGGCTTCCATCGTGGCGAAGGTCTACCGCGATCTGCTGATGGAGTCGTATCATGAGCGCTACCCCGTCTATGATTTCAAGCACAATCGGGGGTATGCGACGGAAGGTCATTGTGCGGCTCTGAAGGTGTATGGGCCGTGCCCCATTCATCGGCGTTCTTTCGACGGGGTCGATGAGCCGATGATGTTGTTCGGCGAGGAACATGGCGGTCCAGCGAGATAAGGTCATTACGAGCGCGGAGAAGTTGGTCGCGAAGGGGAAAATCGAACCCGCGATCAAGGAATACGAGCGCCTTCTCGATGACAACCCGAACGACGTCAACACGCTGAACCGCATCGGCGACCTCTGGGTCCGTATCAATCGGAACGACGAAGGGGTCAAGGTCTTCGGCAAGATCGCCGACCACTACGCGAAGGATGGCTTCTTCCTCAAAGCCATCGCCATCTACAAAAAAATCAACAAGCTCGATCCGTCGAAGCTCGAGGTCTACGCGAAGCTCGCCGATCTCTACGCGAAGCAGGGCTTGGCGATGGAGGCGAAGAGCCAGTACCAGGTCCTCGCCGACTACTACCTCAAGCACGGCGATCCCGGAAACGCCCTCGGCATCTACAAAAAGATCTCCGAGCTCGATCCGAACTCGATCAACGTTCACGTCAAGCTCGCCGACCTCTACTCGCAGAACAACCAGACCGCCGAGGCGCTGAAAGAGTACGACCGAGTCGGCCGCATGCTGCTGAAGCGCGGCATGCTCGACGAAGCGGTGCAGGTCTTCCGCAAAGCGCTGAAGATCGATGCGTCGAATGTCGAGCTGGTCGATTCGCTCGTCACCGCGCTGCTTGAAGCGAAGGAGTACGACAACGCCGCGCAGCTCGTGCAGTCGGCGCTCGAAGCGAACGGCGGCAACGGCAAGTTACTCGCGTTCATGGGACGCATCCAGCTGGCGAAAGGCGACGTCACATCCGCCCGCGGCTATCTGGAAAAAGGGCTGTCCGTCGCGCCCGAAGAGCCGTCGATCCGCGAGGGCCTCGGCGATCTCGCGCTGAAACAGGGAAATGCAGACCGCGCGCTGGAGATGCTCGCGCCGCTGGTCGAGCGCGCGCTGTCACGCGGCGAGCGCGGCGCGGCCGTCGACATCCTCAGCCGCATGCTGCGGGTTGACTCCGGCCACACGCCGACGCTCGAACGTCTCGTCGCGCTCTACACGCGGCTGAACGAAGAGACGAACATCCTCGCGTCGATGAACAGCCTGGCCGAGGCGCACATCGCGAAGACGCAGTTCGATCAGGCGGCGAAAGTGCTGGAGAAACTGATCCAGCGTGAGCCGCAGAACGCGCAGCATCGCAACAAGCTGCAGTTCGTCCGCTCGCAGATGGGCGGCATCGATACGATTCCGACGCGTCCGACGCCGCCTCCGCAACCGGCTTTTGCACCGCCGCCGATGAAGTTCGAGATGCCGGCGATGGAGATCGACGAGCCGCCGCCGTCGTTCGAAATCGAAGAGCCGTCGCTGTCACTCGATCTCGATGCATCGGAACCGATCGAGCTCGATCTGACGCTCGAACCGGAGCCGGTCGCGACCGTACCTCCGCCTCGCTCAACACCCGCACCGCCTCCTGCGGCGCGTTTGCAGCCGGCGGTCGAAGCAGCGGCGGCCGATCTCGCCGAGGAATCAGGTGACGATCTCGATTTCATTACCGAGCACCTCACCGAAGCGGAGGTGTTCGCGAAGTACGGACTCGCAGAGAAGGCGGCCGAGCATCTGCGGGCCGTCATCGAACGCGCACCGAAGCATCTCGCCGCGCACGAAAAGCTGTATCGCATCCTGCTCGACGAAGGCGACGCGTCGGGCGCGAAAAACGCTGCAATGCAGTACATCGCATTGCTCGAAGAACGCGGTGACGACAACACGATCGACACCGTTCGCAACGAGTTCAGCACGCGCGGCGTCGCGCTCGGCGCAGCTGGAGCCGCGCCCGCACCGAAACCGAAAGCCGCACCCGCACCGCCACCGCCTGCGCTCATTGAATCGATCTCGGTCGAAGAGCTCGGCGCGGAAGAAGTCACGTTCGATCTCGACGCGGGACTGGAAGGGGACACGGAGCTCACGCTCGATCTCGAGCCGGAGCCGGAGCCTGTACTGGAATTCGTGCCCGAGCCCGAGCCTGAACCGGTCATCGCCGCATCGTCGATCGAGGACACGTTCAATCTCGAGATTGCCGAACCGGTTCCCGACATCACGCTCGACGAGCCGATGCCGGCGTTCGACCTCGGTCTCCCTGCCGAAGAGCCGGCGGTCGAGGAAGAGCTCTTCACTCCCGAGCTCGAGCCCGAAACGCCGGCACCGGCGATGGAGGAAATCGGCGAGATCGATTTCTATATCGAGCAGGAGCTGTTCGATGAAGCGCGCCAGAAACTATCCGCGCTGCAGGTTCGCTATCCGGGCAACCTCGAGCTGGGGATGCGGCAGAAGCATCTCGATCGCGCTGCTGCAACTGCTGCTGCTGCGCCGCCGCCTGCACCTGCGCCCGCACCTGTTGCGGAGCCACCGCGCGCCTCCACACCTCCGATCCTCAGCCGCGACGAAATCGAGAGCGAGCTGCTCTCCGCGATTCCGGACGACGACGATTTCGACATCGCCCCGCCGCCGCCACCTCCGCCGCCGCCCGAAGCGATCGCACCGCCGGTTGTCGCAGCCGCACCCGCAGCCGAGGAAGAAAATCTCTTCGCCGACGAAGACGATTTCTTCGATCTCGCCGCGGAGCTCGAATCGGAGCTGGAAGAAGACGCCGAGCAGATTCCGCTCGGCGAAGAAGAGCAATCGCTCGAAGAGATCTTCAAGGAGTTCAAGAAAGGGGTCGAACAGCAACTCGACTCCGAGGACTACGACACGCACTACAACCTCGGCATCGCCTACAAGGAAATGGGGCTGATCGACGAGGCCATCGGCGAGTTCCAGCTCGCGTCGAAAGATCCGAAGCGCGCCGTCGAATGCGCATCGATGCTCGGCCTCTGCTTCCTCGAAAAAGGAATGCCGCAGCTCGCGATCAAGTGGTATCGCAAAGGGCTGGAGATGCCGGAGATCACCGAGGAGGAGCACATCGGATTGCTCTACGACCTCGGCTCCGCGTATGTGGAAGTCGGCGACACGGACAATGGGCAGAAGGCGTTCATGGAGGTTTACGGCATGAACTCCAAGTACCGCGACATCGTCAGTAGAATCAAACAGCTCGAAGACGCTCGGAAATGAATCGCAATTTCGAATCGGTGCTTCGCTTCATCAACCTGACGACGTCCGGTCTGCTCGCCGGCTCTCTCGGATTCGGCGAGGCCGCGCTCGTGCCGGGATGGAAGGAAGAGCTGCCGCGCGACTATGCGCGGTTCTCGATGGAAGCACTGCGCGAGATCGATTACTTCAACGCGATTGGACCGCTCGCGCTCGGAACAGCGGTGACGCTCGCGGTTGCGTCGCGCGGCGTGAATCCGATGCGCCGCGTGCTCGATGCGGCGACTGCGGTCGCGCTTGCGGGCGTGGTCGGCGCGACCGTGATGCTGACGGTGCCGATCAATAAAGAGCTCGAAGCGCAGGCCGCCGCGGATTACGCGAGCGACCGCTCGCATTCGCTGACGAAGAACTGGAGCCGCGCGCATGCGGTGCGCACGTCCCTCGGCGTAGGCGCGTTCTTCTGCGCAGTTGCGTCGAGCGTTACCGGCCGCAGGTGAAGCGGCGCGCAGACGCGCTCACGCAAAGTGATCCCAGCCGCGCGGCTCCAACGCGTTGCCGTCGAGTTTCACGCCTCTGTCGCGCGACATCCGTCCGATTGCGTAAACCGGCCGTTTGAGCCGCGAGCTCAGCTCCGATTCGCGCAGCGATGACGTGAAGAGCATCGCGTACTCCTCGCCGCCATTCAGCACTGCGTCCCCGACATCGACTCCGGCCAGATGGAGCTCCGGAAAGACGGGGATGCGCGCCTTCTCGATCTCCGCGCCGAGGTTCGACGCTTCGCACAAATGCGCGAGATCGGACGAGAGTCCGTCGCTGATGTCGATGCATGACGTGATCGCATCGACCTGACCGAGCATCTTCCCCAACGCGACCTCGGGCTGCGGATCGATCTGGCGCTGAATGACGGCGTTCGCGAGCTCGCGCTGCAGATACGGCAGCGTCGCCGGCGGCTCGATTCCGCCGTAACGCTGAATGAGCGCGAGTCCCGCGGCCGGCGCACCGAGCGGACGGCTCACATAAATCCGATCGCCTGCTTTCGCGCCGCTGCGCAACAGCGGACGTGTAGTTTTGCCTACAGCCGTCACCGCGATCACGAGCTTCTCGCTGCGCGACAGATCGCCCCCGACGATCTCGATCGCGTGATGCTTCGCCGCTTCGGCGATCGCGTCGACGAGCTGGTCGGCGTCGACATGTTTCGGAATCGCGAGCGCGACGACCGCATGCGACGGCGTCGCGCCCATCGCCGCGAGATCGGAGAGATTCACCGCGAGGCTCTTGCGGGCGATGAAGCGCAGCGGAATCGCAGTCGTGAAGTCGACATTCTCGACAAGCATGTCGGTCGTGATCACTTCATCGCCGACGACCGCCGCGTCGTCGCCGGCCTTCGGGAAATGGCGGCGCAAGCGCTCGATCAACTGCGCTTCGGTCGTCATCGCGATACTACCGGCACGATCGGCTGCAGCGGACGTTCGAATTTCTCGCCGTACGTGACCGCTTCGAGAAACAGTCCCGACGGCGGCGCGGTCGGCTGCCACGGCTCTTTTTGCGCGAGCACGTTCGTCGCTGCGTTGCCGCGTCCGACTTCCGCGAGATACGACACGAGCTTGCGCACCATCTTCCAGAGAAAGTGCGAGGCCTCGATGCGGAAGAGGATCAGATCGCCGTCGCGCGCGAGCTCGCATCGCTCCACGACGACGATGCGCGAGTCTTCGTCCTTCAATCGTTTGTCGGCGAACGCGCTGAAGTCGTGGCGTCCTGCAAGCGACACCGCCGCCTTGCTCATCGCATCGGCGTCGAGCCTGTCCTTGATCCACCAGACGAACGGCTTGGCGAACGCGGAGCGGCGCGTCGAGATCTGGTAGAGGTAGATGCGCGAGACCGCATCGTGCCGCGCATGAAAGCGATCGCCCGCGCGCTCCGCCCGGATGATGTGGATGTCGTGCGGCAGCAGGTCGTTGATCTTGCGGATGTCGAGCGCTTTGTGCGCGCGCAGATGTGCGACTTGTCCGGCCGCGTGCACGCCTGCATCCGTGCGGCCCGCGCCGCCGATGTCGACATCGCCGAGGACGCTTTGCGCGGCGCGGAGGAGGTGTCCCTGGATCGTTTTCTGCGTGTTACCCTGCGCCTGCCAACCGGAGTAGCGAGTCCCCTCGTATTCGATGGTGAGCTTGTAAGTCGGCATGCGCCCCAATTCGTATCAAGTGCTGGGTGATCTGCTCGTCGTCGTCTGGGACGACGGCCACGAATCATACTATCCGCTCGAGCAGCTCCGCCGCGCGTGCCCCTGCGCGGCGTGCAGCGGCGAGCCCGACCTCTTCGGCCGCATGTACGGCGGCGCTCCGCAGCACTACCGTCCCGATTCGTTCCGTCTACAGTCTGTAGAACGAATCGGCAATTACGCGCTGCAATTGAACTGGGCGGACGGCCACACCTATGGGATCTGGACCTACGACCGCTTGCGCGCCGTCTGTCCCGATTGCACGACTAAGTAACACCGAGGTAGCCTCGGTTTCGTGCAGAGTGACGAGTTCGAGTGGGACGACGAGAAGGAAGACTTCAATCTCGCAAAGCACGGCGTGTCGTTCAAGCTCGCCAAAGAAGTCTTCGACGACCCGCTTGCCATCACCGTTGAAGATCTCCGTCACTCGTATGGTGAACAGCGCTTCGTCACGATCGGAAATACTCACTCGCGCCGCCGCACGATCGTCGTAGTGCATACACCGCGTGGATCGCTGACGAGAATCATCCAGGCGCGAGTGGCCACCCCTGCGGAAAGGAGAAAATTCATGAACGAAAAATTCGATCACCTCGCCGACGAAATGCTTCCCGAATACGACTTCTCGAACGGTGTTCGAGGAATGTTCTACACAGGCCGGAGCCGCACCACGGTTTATGTGCCGCTCGAGGACGATGTGTCGAAGTACTTCCCGACCGGCAAAGACGTCAACGAGGCACTCCGCAGCCTGATCGCCGAAGGACGCGTCCCCGCGATGCGCGACGAGTAATCGACGGCCGTCAATCCGCCGCGATCACCGTTCCGTCCTGCCCTTCCAGCGCTTCGCGCAGGTGCTCGACATCAGTGATCAGCACCTGCCTCCCGCTGCGGCGGACGAACTGCACCGACGCTTCGATCTTCGGCCCCATCGATCCCGGCGGGAACTGTCCCTCGGCGAGATGCTGCTCCGCCTCGGACACCGTCATGCGATCGACGAATCGCTGCGCCGGTTTGCCGTAATCGAGCGCAACCTTCGGCACGCCCGTCAGCACGATGTAGAGATCCGCATCGAGCTCCGCCGCGAGCAGCGCCGACGCGAAATCTTTGTCGATCACGGCCTCGATCCCGCGCCACTGTCCATCGCGTCCGCGCACGACCGGGATCCCGCCGCCGCCTGCCGCGATGATCACCTTCGCCACATCGAGGATCTTCTCGACCGTGCGAATGTTCAGGATGTGCAGCGGCCTCGGCGACGGCACCACGTGCCGCCATCCACGTCCCGCGTCCTCGCGCATCGTCCATCCGAGATCGCGCTCGAGCGCCTCGGCGCGATAGCGAGTAAAGAACGGACCGATCGGCTTCGTCGGCCTTTTGAATGCAGGATCGTTCGCATCGACTTCGACTTCCGTCAGCACCGTCACGACGTCGCCGGCCAGTCCGATCGACTCCAGCCGGTTGCGCATCGCCTGCTGCAGCATGAAGCCCATCGAGCCCTCGGTCTGCGACACCGCGACGTCGAGTGATTGCGGCGGAATCTTCGTCGATGCCTCTTCGGCCTGGATCAGGATGTTGCCGACCTGCGGCCCGTTTCCGTGCACGACGATCAGGTGATAGCCGTGCCGCACGATCTCGGCGAGCCAGCGCGCGGCCTGCTTCGCGCGCGCGATCTGCTCTTCCTGCGTGCCTCGATCTTCGGGGCGGAGCATCGCGTTTCCGCCGAACGCAACGATGGCGAGCTTGCGCTGCTTCACACGTCCTCGCGCTCGAGCGGCATGGTCATGCACCGCGGGCCGCCGCGCGCGCGTGAAAGCTCATTGCCCTGAATCTGGAGTGCGTACTTCTTGTCCGTCCAGGTCTCGAGCTCCGTGCGCCCGAGGAGGAGATCGTCTTCATAAACGATGTTGTAGCCGTGCGCGTTGAGCTCCTCGGCCGTGCGCACGTTGCGCTCGTACAGCAGCACCGTGCCCGGCGCGAGCGTGAATGCATTCGCGCCATCGGTCCACTGCTCGCGCTGCTGATCGACGACCGCTTTGCCGCCGCAGTAGATCGGCTCGAGATCCATGCCCTGTTTTTTCAGCGCGCCGAGGAGCGACTTCTCCGGCGAGAAGCTGATGTTGCGCTTCGTCAGATCGATGCGCGACACGCTCGCCGCCTGGCTTCCGCGCGGCAGGATCACCGGCGGATAGATCAGGCACTCGTGCCGGTTGGTGATCGTGAAGACCGTGTCGAGATGCATGAACGAGCGCTTCTTCGGCAGCTCGACCACGATGATCGTGCGCACCGCTGAATTCGATTTCTTCAGCGCACGCGCGATCTGCTGCACGCTCGCCCGGTTCGTGCGCTCCGAGGTGCCGATGAGCAGCAGGTCGCGGCTCGCAACGAGCACGTCGCCGCCTTCGATCGTCGGCGGCTTCGTCTCCTTCGGCGACTCCATGAAATCGACCCAGAACAGATCGCGGCCGCGGAACGCCTTGTGGTACTGGAAGACGTACTTCGACAGCAGCGACTCGCGGCGGCGCGCCTGTGTCGCCATCGAGCAGACGATCACGCCATCGCCGAGGACGATCTGCGGATCGCGCATGAAGAAGTAATTCGGCAGCGGGAAGAGCTCGAACTTCGGCAGCTCGCCCGACTCCTGTTCTTTCGCGATGCCGCCGATCAGCACTTCCGCAAGCGCGCCTGCCGGCTGTTCGAGCAGCCATGAGGTGAGGCGCCGCGAGAAGCCGTTGCGATGCGCGAGGTCGCGCACGATCAGCTCTTTGACCTCGTCGTCTTCCAGCGTTTCCTCGAGGAGGTCCTGCATGTCGAGCACATCATTGGCGATGAAGCGGAGGAGCTGCTGAAACCGTCGATGTTCCTCGCGCGCGACCTGCCCGTACAGGATGTCGTCGAAGAGGAGCTGCGCCATCATGGGCGGCACCATCATGTCGATCTCGCGCCCCGGCAGATGAACCAGCACGCTCTTCAGCCTGCCGATCTCACTCGTGACGTTGAGTCTCATGCGGGCGGCATTCTATCGGAGTGCGGAAATCAGCGGCGGCATGGCCGCCGCACTCCGTAGTAAACTTCGGAGGTCCCTCCATGACACGTCGAAGCGCTGTTTTCGCTGCGCTCTTGCTCCCGGTGATCACATCCGCGGCGCCGAGACTCAACTTCATTCGCAATGTACCGGCGCTCCACGAGCTCGCCGGTGAACGGGTGACGATCCTCTACGCGATCGGCGACAGCAACAAGGTCGACACGTTCCTCGATGTCTTCGCCGACCACACGAATCGCGCGAGCACGTTGAAGGTCGAGAACGCGGTCGATCACGCGCAGCATCTGGTGAGCGCATCGACGGACGAATCGACACTCCGCCGCATCCGCCGCGATCATCCGGCCGACGTCTACCTCGGCGTAAACGCGTTCACCTGCACGATGAACGATCACAACGGTGAAGGAAGCGAGCACGACACGGCCGGCGACCGCGTGAAAAGGCATCACGTCTGGACCGATGCAGTCTGCACCGCGCGCATCGACGTGCTCGATGCGAATGCAAAACGCGTCGAGTCGTTCACCGTTCGCGGTGAAGGAACATCGCCGCGCGTTGCGGAGATGACGCCCGAGGAGCGCGGGATCGCGCTGGAACAGGCGGCTCGTTACGCGGCGCTCAGCGCGGCGGAATCGGTCACGCCGCGGCGCGTACGTGAATCGATCGAGCTCGACGACACCGCGCCGTCATTCGGCGAGATCCTGGCCATGATTCAGGCCGATCGTCTGAGCGATGCGCGCGCGATTCTCGAGACCGGATTGCGTCAGCATCCGTCCTCCGGAGCGCTGCACTTCGACATGGCGGCCGTCTGCGAGGCGCTCGGCGATCTGCAGGCCGCGCGCGATCACTTCCGCGAAGCGCTGCGACTCGTCCCCGGCAGCAAGCCGTACCGCACGGAGCTCGATCTCTTCAAGCGCAGGACAGAAAAAGCGCCGCCGAAATCATCGGCGGCGCTCCGTCCTTAACCCTTCTTCGGAATGGTGCAGGCGTCGACGATCTTCGTCGGATCGACTGCCTCCTTATCTACTTGTGTCTCGACGATCTTTCCCTCTTTGTCGATGAGGAACGATGCCCGGCGGGCGGATGCGATCGGCACGCCGCCGATCTTGTACTCCTTCTCCAGTCCGTAGGCTTTGATGGCGGCGGCGTTCATGTCGCCGAGGATCGGGAAGGTGATGCCGTTCTGCTGCGCAAACGCGTGGTTGGCGAAGGGGCTGTCGATGCTCACACCCAGGACCTGGGTGTCCGAGGCTTCCAGTCGCGCGAGCTGCGACTGAAATGCCTTCATCTCCTGCGTTCAGCCACCGGTGAACGCGAAGACGAAGAAAGCGACCAGGACCTTTTTCTTGCCGCGGAAATCGTGCAGCGAGATCGGCTTGGTCGCGCTGCCGTCGAACGCAAGCAGTGTGAAATCAGGAGCGGTGTCGCCCACCTTGAGCTTGAGAGCTTCGGGCTTGTCCTGCGCGAAGAGACCGAGTGCAGAGAGAGAAAGCGCGATGATCAATGCAGTGATGCGTTTGCGCATGCAAATACCTCCTTGCGAATGCTAACGCGATCGGAATCTTTCGTCGGTCAACCTGTTGGAAACGGCTCACATGACTGTACTTGCTGACCATTCCACCGAGCTCGAAACGGAAGTCGCCCGCCGCCGAACCTTCGCGATCATCTCGCACCCCGACGCCGGCAAGACCACGCTCACCGAAAAGCTGCTGCTGTACGGCGGCGCGATCGAAGTGGCAGGCGCCGTCCGCTCCCGCCGGGCCCAGCGTCACACGACCTCGGACTGGATGGCCATCGAGCAGAGCCGCGGCATCTCGATCACCTCGACGGTGCTGCAATTCGAGTACGAGGGCTTCTGCCTCAACCTGCTCGACACACCCGGTCACGAGGATTTCTCCGAAGACACGTACCGCACGCTCGCGGCGACCGACAGCGCAGTCATGGTGCTCGACAGCGCGAAGGGCATCGAGCCGCAGACGCGAAAGCTGTTCGAGGTCTGCCGCATGCGCCAGATCCCGATCATCTGCTTCATCAACAAGCTCGATCATCCGGGCCGCGATCCGTTCGAT
>DATEZA010000181.1:0-5053 GCA_035255945.1 Thermoanaerobaculia bacterium | reverse complement strand
CGACGTGGTCCATCGTGTAGTACGTGTTCCACGCCATCAGGTACGCCTGCTCCCATTCCTGCCGCGACATCTTCGCGTGTCCGGTGCAGACGTGATTGAGATCGTACTTGTTGATGTCGCCGTCGATCTCCACCCCTTTGCGCACCAGCGTCTGATGATCCTCGGAGCCGGGCAGGGGAGTGAGGAAGAAGAATTCGAGCAGATCGACCGGCAGCTCGCGCTTGATGATCTCGATGTCGTGGCGGATCGATTCGAGCGTGTCGTTCGGGAAGCCGAGGATGTAGCCGGCGTAGGTGATGACGCGGGCTTCCTTCCACGCCAGGAGCATCTTGCGGTACTCGGCGATTTTGTTCTGCCGCTTCTTCGCGCCGATCAGTGAATCGGGATTGATGTTCTCCAGGCCGATGAAGACGCGCCGCACGCCGGCTTTCGCGCACTTCTCGATGAAGCGCGGAATGCGGTGGCAGAGCGTGTCGACCTGGATGATGAAGTGGATCTTGATCCCTTCCTGGCGGAGCTCGATCAGGCGATCGAGGATCGGCTCCCATTCGGTGTTGCGCGCGAAGTTGTCGTCGGTGATGAAGAAGCTGTGCAGTCCCTGGGCGACGTTCTCGCGAACGATCTGCTCGATGTCGTCCGGCGAGCGGCGCCGCGACTTGCGTCCCTGCACGTTGATGATCGTGCAGAACGAGCACTGGAACGGACATCCGCGTCCGGCGTCGAAGCTCGTCACGCCGCCTGCGGTGCGCCACGCGCGCAGCGCCGTGATCAGCGGGATCGGCGTCCCCTCGATCGACGGCAGATCGTTCATGAAGTTGTAGTGCGATTTGAGCTGGCCCTCGAGCGCGTCGCGCAGGACTTCGTCCAGTCGTCCTTCCGCTTCGCCGGCAAAGAGTGAGACGCCCATCGCGCGCGCTTTGTCGAGATCGGGATCGATGCCCTGCAGCATGCTGATGGTGCCGGAGACGTGGAAGCCGCCGATGGCGACCTGGATGCCGCGCTCGCGCAGCGGACGGGCGAGATCGAGCGCGCGCGGGAACTGATTCGACTGCACGCCGACGAGCATCACCATGCCGGAGCCTGCGCGCTCGATGAGCTCCGCGAGCTTTTCAGGGCGCACGCGGGTGTTCGTTTCGTCGATCGGATGGATGTCGAGGACGACGTCCGGACCGAGGACCTGGCGGCCGGCGCAGTCGCGGGCGAGGCCGTAAAGGGCTGCAAGCGAGTTGGAGGGGATGGCCGACCGGAACCACTGAATGACGTAGCCGTCATCGTCGTAGTGGGACGGTTTGACCAGGACGAGGCAGAACGTGCGCATCGGAAGTACGAATGATAGCAAAGAGTTAGGCGGACTCGGCCGTGTTAAAGCTGATGTTATTTGGAACAGAATCCGGAATCAATCATGATGCCTTGCCGTTTTTCGGGAGGCAAACGAGTGCGATTAATTGTTGACAAAAAACTTCGGAATTTTATGATCTTATCACCTACGCCAGCAGGGTCCTGTGCGCGCCGGTGTGACGTGATGGGTGAGGAGTCGGAGTGATGGCTTTTGAGAAATGGGAGCCGCAGCCTGAGTTCGAGCGCTTTCCTGCATCGGCGACCATCGTGCAATCGCGCCTGATTCGTTTGCCCACTCCGGTGGCGAATATGTTGAGGTTGCGCGGCAAGACGAGCGCGAATCTCTACTACGACAAGAAGCGAAAAGTGATCGGCATTCGTGCGCTCGACAAGAAGGAAGAGGGCGCGGCGAAGATCCGTCAGTCAGACAAATCGACATCACTTCATGTGCCGAGTTTTTTCCGCTTCTACGACATCGAAGTGCCCGGCATCAAACGCTTCCACTGCTGGTACGACGAGAAGGAGCGGATGGCGATGATCGATATTTCGAGGCCGTCGCCACGAGGGCGGCCGGCGGGAACGTAACAGCAGAACGGCGACGAAATCAAAAGGGCGGCCCGAGAGCCGCCCTTCGTGTTTCTGCTTTTACGTTCGTGACTACTGCTTGCCGCCGCTGCCCACCGTCTGACCGGGGCCTGTGAACGTGCCGGAGCCGATCAGGCCACCGTCATCGTCGTGCCTGGAGCGGAAGTGCTTCTGTCCCGGCATCGTGTTCCAGAGGTTCAGCACCTTGACCGCTTCCGCGGAGAACGTCGGAATCGCGGTGAGGTTGTTGCCGCTGAGCGCATCCGCGGTCGCCTGATCGTTGTTCTGCAGGAAGCGCGAGGTCGGCGCGAGGGGGATGTGCGTGCCGTACGCGGAGTTCGTCGCTTTGATGAACTCGTTCGCGAGCAGCGTGTATCCGAGGTCGGTGAGGTGATTGCCGTCGAGGCCGAACGCGCCGCCGGTGATGTAGGCGGTGGTGATCGGGACGCCGGCCACGCTGACCTTGTTGGTGGCGAGGCGCGTGAAGAGACCGCTCACGTCGGCGACCGGGATGTTGCGCGCCGAGGCGACGTCCTTGATCGCGGCGTTGATCGCGGTGATGCGCGCGCCGATCGCGGCCTGCTCGGCCGGCGTCAGCACGTCGCTGTCGGCGAGCGGCTTGCCCGCGTTCGGCAGCTGGTTGAACGGCGGCAGCGACGCGAGCTGCGGCGGGATGCCGGTTCCGCTGAGGAGCTTGGTCGCGGACGGCAGCAGCACCGTCGAGCCGAGCGGCAGCCCCGCGGGCGCGCCGTTGACGATACCGAACAGCGGGATCGGCTGGCCGTTGTTGAGCACCGGCTTTAGCGTGGTGTCGAGCACCACCGCCGGAATCAGCGACGTGTACGGCATCTGCGTGAAGACGGCCGCCGGGAAGTCGCCGACGACGAAGCCGGCGTTCGGATTCGCCGCGATGATCGCGTCGAGCACCGCCGCGTACTGCGTCTTGAACTGATCGACCGCGGTGAGGCACTGCACGAAGGGAGGCGAGGTACCGCAATCCTTCGCCGAGCCGCTGGTGGCCGCGAGGAAGAAATCATCGCCGCCGATCCACGCGAGAACGAACGTCGGATGCTGCGCCGCCGCCTGAGCCGTCGCGCTGCCGAGTCCGCGCAGGATGAACTGCGGATACGGCGTGCCCTGCTCGAACGTCACCGGCTGCGTCTCGGTGCCTTTCGTGTTGAGGATGTCGTACAGCATCGCGCCGGGGACGGCGAGGTTGTTGTACGGACGGCCGAAGCCGGTCATCACCGGAACGCCGTTGCCGGGTGCCGCGACGACGCCCGTCAGCGACGGCGACGTGAGCTGCAGCTCGCCCGGGATGCCGGGCCAGGTCACGAGCGGCTGCGCGAAGCAGTCGGTCGTCGCCGTGGCGTTCGGCTGGCAGAGGGTTGCGCCGGTCTGCTGCGCGAAGATCGCAGCGGGGCCATAGATCTGATGGCGCTCGTTGAGCGAGCCATTCGAAAACCCGGCGGTGTAACTGTCGCCGAGGGCGACGATGTGTGAGAAATCGGCCGTACCGTGCGCGGCGAAAACCGGAACTGCCGCGACGAAGGCGAACAGCAGTGCCGCTGTAATGCGTGCGAAGCTTCTGTTGCGCGTCATTCGTTTCTCCTTAGGGTTAGAACTTCCAACCGAGGTTGAATCCGATCAGATTCGCGTCGGTCTTGTACGTCCCGTTGAAATTGTCACTGCTGATGCCGACGCCATCGACGACCGTGCTGCGCCTCTTGAAGTGCAGCACCATCTCCGCGAGGTCGACGGAGAACGGACCGTTGTGCCAGCCCAGGCCGAAGCAGAGCGCTTCGCGGTCCGAATCGGGGAGGAGCGGACCGACGCCTTCGGTCGGCTGCGGGTTCTCGTCGTAGATCACGCCCATGCGCAGGTCCCAGTGCTCGGCGACTTTGCCGTTCGTGCCGAGGCGGTACGAGAAGGTGTCCTTCCAGTTCTGCGGGCGCACGAGGTTGGCGGCGGGTGTCGTCTCGAAGTTGATGTTGAGCGTTTTGAAGCGGCTCCACGTGGTGTGCGTCACGTCCGCTTCGACGTCCCACTTGCCCATCGTGTGCGCGATGCCTCCGACTGCGGTGGCCGGAAAGTTGATCGAAGTATTGATCTTCTGATTCGGCGGGAGCTGGGCCTTGACCCCCGCGTCGACGAACGGAATGCCGGTCGGGATCTGCGTGAAGTTCGCATCGCCCTTGTAGTCGATGGTCATCTCGGCGCGATACGACGCACCGAGCCGCCAGCTGTCAGTCGGCTTGAAGAGGATGCCGACGTTCCAGCCCCAGTCGTTGTCCCAGTCGCTGTTGAGATGCGCGCTGGCGACGTCCGCAATGCGCTGCGTGACCGGGTTGAATGCGCCGCTGTTCCGGTCGAGGATGATGTGCGAGCGGCGATACTCCGCGCCGATGCCCAGTGCCAGACGGCCGTCATCGGTCTGCCAGGCGAGTGCCGGCTCGACGGAGATCGTCTTCACGTTCGCATCGCGCGAGATGAAGCGGCCGATCCACGGATCGTCCCAGTTCGTCCGCAGGCCGTACGCGGCGAACGTGCCGATGCCGAACGTGATGTTCTTGCCGAACGGCACGACGGCGTAGGCGTTGGGCGGAATGAACGTGTGGTGCCGGTACTCGCCGACGGAGCCCGAGGTGAACGGGTCGTTCGCATCGCCGCGGAACTCGTTCGAGAAATTGATGGCTGTGCCGCCCACGTTCACTTCTGCACGGCGCAACTGTGCAATACCAGCTACGTTGTAGAAGATCGCGGTCGGATCATCTGCAGTCGCGGCAAACGCACCACCCATCGCGGTCGCTTTCGCCCCCTGCTCGAAGATCGAAAAACCGGACCCGTATGCCACTCCACTTACTACCAGGGATGCTGCCGAAATCAGTAACAGAAGTCTGAAACGACGCAAGGTAACCTCCTCAAACTAGACGATCTACAAGGGGCTTGAAGCTGCGATGAATTTGCGGCGAATCATAGCACTGGAGATGCACATGAAAAGCACGCTGATTTCAGCGCTTATCGCTCTCGCCGCGCTTCCTGCGACGGCCGGTCTCACCTATGACTTTCACACCTCGACGACCGGAATGCAGGCCTCCGAACAGCGGGGTCATGTGAGCGTCGACGGCGC
>DATEZA010000180.1:0-12209 GCA_035255945.1 Thermoanaerobaculia bacterium | reverse complement strand
AGGGCGCGTGCGTCACCGGGCCTTTGCATCCGAGGCGATAGAGGCACCAGCCCTGTTGGTGGCCTTCGTCGCCGAAGACTTTCGCGAAACGGCCGGCGTCGAAGTGCGGACGGCGCGGGCAGTGATCGTGGATGAGGCGGTCGTACGCGAACTTCGGACGACCGAGGTTGTCGAGCGCGGGCGGCTTGCCGGTCTTCGCGACCTGCAACACGACCGCGAGGAACGTGTACGGATTCGGCGGACAGCCGGGGATGTTGACGACAGGTTTCCCTTTCACCAGCTGGTCGATGCCGACGGCGCCGGTGGGATTCGATCCCGCCGAGGCGACGCCGCCCCACGATGCGCAGGAGCCGATCGCGACGACAGCCGCCGCGTGCGCGGTGACTTCCTGCAGCAGATCGATCCCTTTCTTGCCGGCGACGTAGAGGTACTTGCCCTCGTCTTTCGTCGGCACCGCGCCTTCGACGACGCAGATGTACTTGCCGTCGTTCGCCTTCATCGCCGCCTGGAGCGCGTTCTCGGCGTCTTTGCCGGCGGCGGCCATGACGGTCTCGTGGTAGTCGAGCGAGATGACGTTGAAGACGAGATCCGCGAGGTCGGGCTCCGAAGTGCGGAGCAATGTTTCGGTGCAGCCGGTGCACTCCTGCATGTGCAGCCAGATGACGGACGGCCGCTTCACCGCGCCGATCTCCGCCGCGACTGCTTCGGGTGTGAGGTGGTTGGTGATCGCCAGGCCGAACGGCGCGGCCACCATCAATTTGCCGCAGAACGAGAGGAAGTCGCGCCGGTCGACGCCACTCCGTTTCAGATGCGCTGCGATTGTGTCGTCATGGGGTTTTCTGTTCATCGCCTCTCCTCGGTCGCAGCGGGCCACGCGACCGCCGCGCGAAGACTGCTCCTTGCGACAAATCGGTTCGGCGACGATGAGCACTCGTCAACGTGATGCAGCGCCACATCCGCTTGTGCGAACGAACACCGCAGCGTGTCCGTCACCGCGCGACGATTGCCTCGGTGTTTTTCGGCGAGCTCCTTCGCAATTGACGCCACACGGCGGATCCCACGTCATCCCGAGCGTAGTCGAGGGACCTGGGCGGGCGGTGGCGCGCCGCCCTTGCCCCCGGGTCCCTCGACTACGCTCGGGATGACGCGATCCGCACGTGATCGCGCGGGAGTCGATCGCGTGGAGTCGTTCCGGCGCGAGCATCCGGCGGAGATGCGGAAGACGATCGCGCCGACGCCGAACGTTACGTTCTGAGCCAGCACGTGGTGTACGACAAGCTCTCAGCTTGTCGCCCTGGACAGGCTGAGAGCCTGTCCTACACACGTGTCATCGCCACGACACACGCTGTCTGCTGTCTATAATTTGCCTCGTGGCCGAAAAGGAGCTCTACAAAATCGGCGAGGTCTGCCGCATGGCGGATGTCCAGCCGTACGTCCTGCGGTATTGGGAGACGGAGTTCCCTCCGCTCGCGCCGAACAAGAGCGGCGGCGGACAGCGGCTCTACACGCGGCGCGAGATCGACATCATCCTGCGCATCAAGCAGCTGCTCTATTCGGAAGGGTTCACCATCGCGGGGGCGAAGAAGAAGCTGGAGACGGAGATGTCGGAGCCGACGGCGCCGGTGCAGCAGCAGACGAATCTCGATCAATTGAAGAAAGAGCTGCGCGCGATTCTCAAGCTGCTGTCGTAAAGAGCGCGACGATGCGCTCCAACCCTTCGCGATCGACTTCATCGAACGCGTTCAACTGATCGCTGTCGACATCGAGCACCGCGATCAACTCGCCATCGGGACCGAACACCGGGACGACGATCTCCGACTTCGAATTCGCATCGCAGGCGATGTGGCCGGGGAACTGATTCACATCGGGCACGATCACGGTTTCGCGTTTTGCTGCGGATGTTCCGCAGACGCCGCGGCCGAATTCGATCTGCAGACAGCCGACGGTGCCGATGTACGGGCCGACGATCAGCCGGTCGCCGCACACGCGATAGAAGCCGGTCCAGAAGTACGTGTCGAAGCGATTGGCGAGGACGGAGTTGATCGTCGCCATGAGCGCGATGTCGTCGAGCGTCGTTCCGCCTTCGTCGCGCCAGATGGCGGTGATGGCGGCGTAGCAGTCCTCGTATGCGGCTTGTTTATCCATGGTGTCCCCTCACCCCTGGCCCTATGTGGCATGGGCGCGTTTGTAGACTTCGTCGTACTGCTTCGCCGAGCGGGCCCACGAAAAATCGATGTCCATGCCGTTCGCCTGCAGCGTCTTCCAGAGCCGCGAATCCTTGAAGTTGAGCATTGCGATCCACGTCGCGGTGTAGAGCTCGTGCGGTGTGGGCGGGATGAAGCCGAAGCCGGTGGCTTCGCTGCGATTGGTGCCGTCGAACGGCGTGACGGTGTCGGCTAGACCGCCGGTCATACGCACGATCGGCAGCGTGCCGTAATGCAGCGCGTACATCTGATTGAGTCCGCACGGCTCCCACATCGAGGGCATCAGGAGCAGATCGCACGCGGCGTAGATGCGATGCGCGAGCGCGTTGTCGAAGCCGATGATGACGCGCAATGTGTCGCGATGCGCGGCCGCCGCTTCCTGCAGCAACTGCTCGTAATGCAGCTCGCCGGTGCCGAGGATGATCAGCTGCGCGCCGGCGCGAACGATCTTGGAGAGCACCGGCAGCACGAGCTGGAAGCCCTTCTGGTCGACGAGCCGCGACACGATCCCGATCAGCGGCGTCTTCGGCTTGTACTTCAGCCCGAGCTCCTTCGTCAGCATCCGTTTGCAGATCGTCTTGCCGTGCAATTTACCCGGCTCGAAGTTGGCGGGGAGATGCTCGTCGGCCGCGGGATTCCACTCGTCGACATCGATGCCGTTGAGAATGCCGGTGTACTTCGATCCGACATCGCGCATCACGCCGTCGAGCCCCACGCCGCCTTCCGGCGTGCGCGTTTCGCGCGCGTAATTCGGCGAGACAGTGGTGACCTGATCGGCGAGGAGGATGCCGCCCTTCATCAGATTGAGATCGTTGAAGTGCTCGACGGCATCGGGCGACCAGTAGCGGCTGTGCAGTCCGAGGAAATCGAATTTCTCGCGCGTTCCGTGGCCCTGGTAGTTGAGGTTGTGGATGGTGTAGACGGAGCGCGCATCGCGGAACGTCTCGCTGTCGCGCAGGCCCGAATCGAGATAGACCGCGAGCAGCGCGGTGTGCCAGTCGTGCGCGTGAATGATCTCCGGCGCAAACTCGATCAGCTCCGCGCCGCGAATGACCGCGCGGCAGAACCATGCGAAGCGCTCGACCGAATCATCGAAGCCGTCCGGTCTATGCGCGTAGATCCAGTCGCGATCGAAGAAGTAATCGTTCGCTGCGAGATAGAGCGGGATGTCGGTGTCGGGCAGCGTGGTGCGCAGCAGGGTGAGGTCGGCGGTCCAGTTCGCCCATGACATCGGCGCGGAGACGACGTGCTCGAGCTCGACGCCGTTCTTCGTGAGCCACTGCCGCGCCTGACGGTGATACGGCATGAAGACGACGAGCTCGTGGCCGAGCGCGCGGAGCGCTTTCGGCAATGAGCCGCAGACGTCACCGAGGCCGCCCGTTTTCGCGATCGGCGAAACCTCGGATGTTGCGAACAGAACGCGCATTGACTAACTGATGATGATCGACGCGTAGCCGACGACATGACCGTAATCGCGGTTGATGTCGCCGCTCGTCGCGTGTTTCACCAGTCGTGCCCGCGTCGCGCCGAGCGCGCGTGCGGCGATGAGCATCGCCGTCGTCGGGATGACGCCGCACATCGAGACGTCGAGCTCGTTCACCACGCGCCAGAGCTCGCGCGGATTGAGCGCCAGCACCTGCTCGATCGCCAGCGCGTCCTTCACCAGCGTCGTTTTCTGATCTTCGTAATGATTGAGGTCGGAGCTGGCGAGGATGCCGATCGGCTCGTCGTGCGCGGTGATGACGTCGGCAAGTGCATGCGCGATTTCTTCGCAGAAGTCGTAGCGCGGCGCGCCGAGGCAGATCGGGACGAAGGTGAATTCGTTGCCGAGCAGTTGTTGCAGAAATGGGAGCTGCACTTCGAGCGAGTGCTCGCGTGCGTGCGCCTTCGCGTCGTCCGCGAGGACGCTCGTCTTTTTCATCAGCGCATCGGCGAGCTCGGTGTCGATGCGCACTTCGCCGAGCGGCGTCTGCCACGTCCCTTCTCGATTGATCGCGGCGAAGTGCCCGTGGCCGGTGTGATTCGGACAGAGGATGATGAAGCGCTTCGGCAGTTCGGCGACTGCGTAGAACGACGCAGCGACGTGTCCGCTGTACAGCAGCCCCGCGTGCGGAACGACCGCGCCGATGAAGCGCTCCTTCGCATCCTGCACCGGCGATTCGCGAAAACAGAACGCGACCTGCTGGCGGAGACGGTCGCGCGAGCCTTCGTAAAACGTGCCCGCAACGGCGGGGAGGCGGGTGGTCATTGCGGCAGTTTATTCGGAGTGCGAGGTTACGGCACGTCGACGAAGCTGTTCTTCGCGATCACCGTGTAGCCTCCCTGCCGCACGCGCACGTCGAGCCGATGCACCTTCCGCAGATTCACCGGGACAGGGCTGCGGATCTCGATCTCGTAATGGCCCTGCAGCATGCTCTCCAGCCGCGGGAGGTAACTGTTTTCCATCGCGCTGAACGGACCTGCAGCGGGACCGGCGACGTAGAAGCCGCCGGTGTCGAAGGCGACCTCCGCGAGGCCGGCACTCATCTGATGGCCGATGCCGAAGTTGAACGCATGCACAGTCACGCGTGCGGACGCGAGCTCGGCCGCCGAGCGCAAGACCTGCGCGGTGATGATCGGACGTTGTCCGATCACATCGCCCATCCCCCAGCCGAGGAGGAGCATCGTTTTCGCTCCATCGATCCGGCGGAGTTTGCGCGCGAGCAGGATGAGCGCGCTTTCGCTGCTCCCCGCGTCCGCGAGCTCCCTCGGCGTGAGCAGCGATGACAGCGACGGCGGCTCGGCTGGTTGCGGCGGCAGCGGTTGATCGATCGCCAGCACCGTGGGGAAGACTTTTTCGAGCAGCGCGTGATCGGTGGTGAAGTCGAGGCGGAATTTCAGATGTGAATCGAACGAGAAGAGCGCGACGCGATCGGCAGGCTGCAGCGTCTGGAGCAGCGCGTGAAAGGATTGCAGCACACCCATTTCGCCGATGACGCGATCGTGCTCGCGCGTGAAATCGGTCTGCACGAAGACGATGAAAAGACGTCCCGGCGCCTGCACCGTCTCGTGACTCAGCTCGTTGCCGGTGTCGTCGAAGATCGCTTCCTCGGTCGGCAGCTCGCTGACCCAGGTGACCGATTCGATCGGCGCTTCCTTGCCGTCGACGAGCACCTGAAAGTCTTTCGCTTCGAGATCGTCGATCAGCTCGTAATCGTCGTCGTGAACGCGCGCGTCGATGATCGTGCGGCGCACCTCGATCGTCTCCGCGGCCTGCGGCGGCTGCTGCAACGCGAGGAGGAGCAGCGCCGCGATCATTGCGTGGCTCCGTGCGCGAGGGGCTCGACGCCGCATTCGTTGCGCGCCGCGACGTGAAGCGCGTGGAGCGGATCGGTGGCCACCCAGACGATGCGCTGTTCATCGAGCGCGTGACGGACCTGCTCGTACGCCGACGTCAATTTCTCGCGCGTCGAGATGTCTTCGATCGTTCCCCATTGATCGCCGAGGTCGGGACGCGCACCGTCGAGCGACCAGACGAACAGCGGCGCGCCGATGCTGGCGAGGTAATGCCGGACATCCGCAGGTTTGTAGTCGCTGCCGTCGGTGTTCTGGCTGAGCAGGAGAATCACCGCACGGCGGCGCGAGGAGCGCATCGCTTTGAGTCCGGCGACGGCGACTGCATCGGCGTACTGGCGTTTCATGGAGCGCAGTTTCTTCGGCGGATTCTGCGCGAGCAGCCACGGCACGCCGCCGGGAGAGCCGGCCGCGTGTCCGGAGAACGCGAACAACTTCGTCTTCGGCTCGCCCTGCACGGCGATGTCGGAGGAGACCGGCCAGACGAACAGCACGGTGGTGGTGGGATCGAGCGGCATCTCGCTGCGGATCATCGGTCCGATGTCGTTCCTCTTCTGCCGCACTTCGCGCGGATCCGGATCCTTCACGATCACCAGCAGCGCGTCGGAGGTTTCGGGAATCCTGGTCTCGACCGCTCGCCCTTCGACTGCAAGACAGCCGTCGAGCGACGCGGCAGGTTTCGCCGTCGTGTTCTTCAGCGCGATCGCGGTGAGCTCCGTTTCGGCGGTGTCGGAAAATCCGCCGTGCACGACGTGGTCGGTCCGCGCTTCCGATCCGTCTTTGAATCGCAGTTCCGCGGAGATCACGTGCGGCTGCTCCGGATCCATCGCCGGCAATTTCGCGGTGTAGTCCTTCGTCACGCGCAGCGCTTTGCCGTCGAAGCTGATCTTTGCTTTGTTCGGCTGCGCGTGCTCGCGATGCTGCCAGACGAGACTGACCGAGTTGGTGTCGGGATGAAAGACGACCTGCAGCTCGGCGACGGGATGCGGGAGGTTGAGCCACTGACTGGTGTGGGCGATTTCCTGGTTGCGGTCATTGAAGCCGGTGGCGACGAGCTCGCCCGGTTCGAGGCTGTCGATGTTGATCGCGGTCTGCCACGGCGGCTGGTGGAGGAACGCGACTTCATGGCCGCCGAGGGTGATGCGAATCGCTTTGACTTCCGGCGCCGCGCGCATCTCGACCCACTGCCTTCCGGAGACGAGCCCGAGGAACAGGGAGATGAAGAGGAGGCGGTCCATGAGGGGATTTTGGAACCGCAGTGATGCATATGCGGAAACAAAAACGAAAATGCCGGAGTGCGGCGGCTTGCCGCCGCTGGGGTGGGTGGAGACCGTATGAAACCGAGGGATTGAACGCAGAACGCAGAACGCAGAGTGAGAAATGAGAATTGAGGTGGCGCTTCGCGCACGTCCTTTTTCTTAATTCTGACTCTGCGTTCTGCGTTCTGCGTTCAATCCGAGGGCGGCAGCAAGCTGCCGCACTCTTATCCGTTGTCTCTGGGGAAACTTGGCGAGTAGAGGACTGCGTTCAGGAACAGCGGCAGGGTTCCGCGCCAGAAGAGACGGAAATTGGGCTCGTCGGCGAATGTGATGACCTGGCCGTCGCCGTATGGCTCCGACACCAGATACGGCGAGCCCTTCAGGCGATCGATCGACTCCGGCCATGCCACACCCGACGCGAGCGGCGACTTGGCGTCGATGGTCAATATGTTGTCGACCTTGTGCGAGACGGGCTGATACGCGGCCGTCCCTTCGATCAGCACCATCGGCGCGCGCTGCAGACCGAACGTCAGATACGAGCGCGAATTCATGTCGGTGCGGAACGCCGCGCCGGGGACGCGGTACTCGTTGTAGCGCTCGTCGGTCTTCTCGTCGTCTTTGTCCTTGTCCTTCTTCTTCGGCGGCTCCCACGCTTTCAGCTTCGACAGCTCCACGTCTTTGTCCGTCGTGAACTTGCTCGCGCCCTTGACCGCGACGAGCGTGCCGCCGCTTTTCACCCACGCCTGCAGGCGCGAGACGGTGCTTTTGCTGAGCCGCGTGTAATCGCCGTCCGGAAGCACGATGACGCGGTAATGACTGAAGTCGATGTGCCCGAGCGATTCGAGCGAGAGATCGCTGTGCGGGATCGGCGTGTCGATGTCGAGGGTGTGCCAGAGCATGCCGTACGACGTCGAGCTGGTGCCGTTGCCGCCGACGAGCGCGATCTTTGGATCTTTGATGAAGTGGATCTTTTCCGATCCGAATGCAGTGCCGCCGGTCCATCCGGTCTCCAGCGGAATCACATTCACATCGAGCTCGCGCGACGTGCGATCGAGCGTCGCGTCGAGATCGGATTTGTTGTTGCCCTTGAGCACGATCAGCGAGCCGCGCGCGTAGCTCCGGTCGCCGAACGAGACCTCGTCATCGCTGACGCTGAAGTTCACGCCATTGCGCAGCAGCACGCCCGCGAGGCGGTAGAGATTCGCATCGAGTCCGTCGACGAGATAGCCGTACGACGCCGATTTGAACGCCGCCGGCGCGTTCTTCGTCCACGGTTTCACCTCGGCTGTCACCGGCGTCGTGACGACGAACGTCTCGACATTCATCGCCAGCGGCAGCGACCACGAGGTGAGGTCGTAGAAGTCATCCGGCTCGTCCTGCTGCGCCTTCGTGCGCTGCTCTTCGAGAAATCCCTTCGAGAACGTGGGCGACTTTTCGAGCAGCGTCATCGCCAGTCCGCCGAGGGGCTGCTTCGTGCTGATGACGGCAGTGCCGGCGGGGAAGTTGCGCGTCTCCGCGGTCTCCAGATCGACACGCGTCGCTTTGACCGACACCGGCGCGGTGAGCACGCCGACGCGGATCGATTGCTGCTGCAGCAGGTCGAGCATCGGCGCGAAATTCGGCGAGCCGGCGAGGACGAAGTAGGTGTGCTTCGCCGCCGCGAGCTGCGCCTGCACTGCATCGAACGTGTAGCGGACGAGCGCCTCGTGATTCTGCGCGGCGGTTTTCAGCGTCGCCATGCTGGTCGTGTAATGGCGCGCGATCCGATCGGCGAGCGTGAGCTGCGTGCCGTCGTCGCGCGTGATCGCGGTGCCGGCGTGCGAATGTCCGGCAACTTCGTACGTCATGCCGATCGCGCCGTGCAGCGATGGCCACGAATCGCCGTAGCCGGGATAAAACAGATCGAAGCGCTCGCCGACGAAAAACGGCCAGCCTTTCGATGAGAACGCCGCGGCATTCGCGCGCCCGAAAACGTCGAGCCACTTCTCGACTTCCTTCGGGAGATTCGCATTGATGGGCTTCGCGTCGGGCGGAAAGAAGTACGTCGACTCCCAACCCATTTCGTGGAAGTCGACGAAGACCTGCGGATTCCACTTGCGGTACTCCGCGACGCGGGCCTGCGTCTCGCGCTGCGAGAGCCAGGTCCAGTCGCGGTTCATGTCGACGAGGTAATGGTTGTACCGTCCGCCCGGCCACGGCTCCTGATGCTCGAACGCCTCGGCATTCGGATTCGGCGCGGCGCCGCGCGTGCGCGTGAACCACTGGATGTAGCGCTCGCGGCCGTCGGGGTTCTGCAGCGGATCGATGAGGACGACCAGATCGTCCAGCATCGCCGGATCCTTCAGCAGCGTCGCGGCCGTCTCCATCGCCGCCTCGGCCGACGACGATTCGTTCCCGTGCACGCCGTACGCGAGCCAGACGACGGCCGGATCGTTCTTCGCGATCGACGCGGCTTTCGTTGCATCGGCGTCGCCGTTCGCGATCGACAGCATGTCGTTGCGGATCTCGTCGAGCCGTGCGCGGTTCTTCGGCGAGGTGATGACCGCGAGCACGAGCGGGCGGCCTTCGTACGTCTGCCCGAACTGCTGCACGGCGATCAGGTTCGACTTCTTCGTCAGCTCGTTGAAGTAGTCGCGGATGCGATCCCACGACGTGAAGCGGTCACCGAGCTTGTAGCCGAGGTATTCGTCGGGAGTGGGGATCTGGGCGAGGGTGGCGGTGGCGGTGAGAACGAGCAGTGCGAGGACGAAAACGCGTCGAAGCATGCGGCGAATTGTAATGAGCTATCGGAATGTCGACGCGATCTTGTTCGAGATGATGGAGGACGCGGCCTCGATGTGCGGATCGACGGCGGTGGCCCACACCTGCGTGTTGTCGGCGACGCGATAGAGCGCGGCGGTGGCGTGCTGCCGCTGCAGCGATCCTTCCATGACGAAGTCGGCGCGCAGCTGGCGGCCGATGTGGATGATGCATTCGTTCGTCCGCTTGAACTTCGCGGCGGTGAGGCGGTCGATGACTTTCAGCCGCGCCGGATCGACGCTCCCGACGCGGTTGATGACCTCCTCGGTGGCAATCGTCGCGGACATGTCGTTGCGCGCGTCGCCGGTGAAGTTGTCGAACGGAAGAATGACGACGGTGACGGGCGGCGCAGGCCGCCACGCAGCGGACGCGGCGACGCAGACGAGCGCGAGCATCGCGGCGGTGGCGAGCCAGCGGCGATCGCGCACCTGCGCCTGCGCGATGAAGCGATAGCCCTTGCGCGGAACGGTCTCGATGAAGCGCGGCTGATTCGCGTCATCGCCGAGGACTTCGCGGATTCGCTTGATGCACCAGTTGAGGCCCTGCTCGAAATCGACGAACGTGCCGTCACTCCAGACCGCGCTTTGCAATTCTTTGCGCGTGACGAGCTCGCCGCGGCGTGATGCGAGCACGAGCAGCACTTTCATCGGCTGCGGCTGCAACGGCACGCGCTCGGCGCCGCGCAGCAGCACTTCGCTGCGAGCGTCGAGCGTAAACGGACCGAATCTATGCAAATTCAATCGTTCATCCATCGACTTCCATGCTCGCACGCTTCACGTTGTCGACCATGCAAACGATTCTGCAAGCATTGCTCGCCTCGGTTCTGCTGATCTCGACCGTTCCTGCCAGACGCGACGGCAAGATGTTCTACGTGCCGGTCCGCATCGCAGGGCACGGGCCGTACTGGTTCTGCTTCGACACCGGAGCGCATCACGTGATCCTCGATCCGACCCTGGTCAAAGAGCTCGGCCTGAAATCGCTCGGCAAGACAACGACGAAAGGTGCGGGCGAAGGGGACGTAGCGGTGGAGCGGCTCGCGCCGTTCGATATGACCGTCGGCACTGCGAAGCTGCATGTCGACCAGCCGTGGATCATCGATCTGAGCGGCGTGCCGATCCCGAAGTGGTGTCGCGGCATCATCGGCGCGCAGCTGCTCGAGGCTTATGCGACGGAGCTGAATCCGGAGCGCTCGACGCTGCGACTTTTCGATCGGCGCACGTTCACCAAACCGGCCGGCGCGACGTTGTTGCCGCTGGAGGACAAAGACCATCGGCTCTTCATGAACGTGACGATCGACGTGAATGACGAGTTGACGGTGCAGCGCAGGATCCGCGTCGACACCGGGTCGGAAGATTCCGTCGGCGATGAGAGCGTGAAGCAGGCGCGCAACGTTCGTGAATCAGCGCTCGGCAACGGCCTCGGCAGCGACTACACGGCGGTCTCCGGAATCTTCAAGGCGGTGCACATCGGGCCGTTCACGATCAAAGACGTGTGGGGACCGTCGCCGCATGTGCCGGTGATCGGGATGGAGATGTTCCGGCGCTTCACGACGACGTGGGATATCGCGCACAACGCGATGTATCTGCAGCCGAACGGGCATTTGCATGATGCGGTGCCGGCGCCGCCGCGGTGAAAGGCCCCTCACCCGGGGCTTGCGCAGCGCGAGTGCGTTGACCTTCGCCCCGCTTGCGGGGAGAAGGTGCCCCTGAGCGAAGCGAAGGGGCGGATGAGGGGCCGCCGTTACTCCGCGACGGTGACTTCGTCCTCGACCTGCGCGTTTGATTTCGCGTGGATGCCGAGGCGCTTCATCATCTCGTTGAGTGTGGAGGGCTTGAGTTGCAGCAGCTCGGCGGCGCGCTTCTGCACGCCGTTCGCGAGCTCGAGCGATTGCAGGATCATCGCGCGCTCGTATCGCGATACCGCATCCTTCAACGACAACCCTTCGGCGGGCACCGTCATCGCGGGTTGATCCGTGTTGACCGGATAGCGCAGGTTCTCGGGGAGCAGATCGGGACCGATGCGATCGCCGGTGCAGAGGACGACGGCGCGCTCGATCGTGTTCTCGAGCTCGCGCACATTGCCGGGCCACGAGTGGTCCATCAGGATGCGCATCGCATCGGGCGTGACCTCGCGCACCTTGCGCTTGTTCTCGTCCGCGTACTTCTGCAGGAAGTGCGCGATGAGCAGCGGGATGTCTTCGCGGCGGCGGCGCAGCGGCGGCAGCGACACCGTGATGACGTAGAGCCGGTAGAAGAGGTCCTCGCGGAACTTCTTCTCCGACATCAGCGTGGAGAGCTCGGCGTTGGTCGCGGCGATGATGCGGCAGTCGACGCGGACGGTCTCGACGGAGCCGAGCCGCATGAACTCTTTTTCCTGGATCACGCGCAGCAGCTTCGCCTGCGTCTCGAGATTGATGTTGCCGATCTCGTCGAGGAAGATCGAGCCGCCGTCGGCGACTTCGAAGAGTCCGCGTTTGGTGGCGATCGCGCCGGTGAATGCGCCCTTCATGTGTCCGAAGAGCGACGATTCGAGGAGCTCCGGCGGAAGCGATCCCGAATTGACGGTGACGAATGCATTGCGCGCGCGGGGCGACGCGTGATGAATCGCTTTCGCC
>DATEZA010000179.1:0-4455 GCA_035255945.1 Thermoanaerobaculia bacterium | reverse complement strand
GGCGACTTTGCCGCCGCATTGCTCGATCACCGCCGCCGTTTCGCGCGTCGATTTCCCGGTCGTCACAACGTCTTCGACGATGATCACCGGCTCGGCGGACGCAATCGCAAATCCACGTCGCAACGTCATCGTCCCATCTTTCCGCTCGGTGAAAATCGACGGCACATCGAGCGCCTCGGCCACCGTGTATCCGATAATCACGCCCCCCAGCGCGGGTGCGACGACTTTCGTCGCGCCGAACGATTTCACGCGCTCGCCGAGGGCTGCGCCGATCGCTTTTGCATTGCGCGGATGCTCCAGCAACTTCGCGCACTGCACGTAATTCGGGCTGTGCAATCCGGAGGAGAGACGGAAGTGTCCGCTGAGAAGCGCGCCGGTCTCCGCGAGCAGTGCGGGGAGGTCGAGGGGCATGGCGGCCGAGAATAGAATGGCGCCTCAGGAGAACGCAAATGGGTGCTTTGAGTGACAAAGTCCGCGCCGACCTCACCGAGTCGATGAAGGCGCGCAGCGCCGAGCGGACATCGGTCCTGCGCATGCTGCAGGCCGCGATTAAGTACGAACAGATCAGCGTCCAGCACGAGTTGTCGGACGAAGAAGCGCTGGCGGTCATCCGCAAAGCGGTCAAGCAGCGGCACGATTCGATCGAGCAGTACACGAAAGGAAATCGCCCCGATCTCGCGGCGAAGGAACAGTCGGAGCTCGAGATTCTGAAGACGTATATGCCGCCCGAGCTGTCGGATGAGGAGATCGAATCGGGCGTGCGCGAGATCATCGCGTCGACCGGCGCGCAGTCGAAGAAGGACATGGGCAAAGTGATGAAGGAAGCGACGGCGCGCTACAAAGGGCGGGCGGACGGGAAAAAGATCCAGGAAATCGTGCAGCGATTGCTCCCGTGACCCGCTACTCGCGCCAGATCGCACTGCCGGAATTCGGCGAAGAAGGCCAGCGCCGGCTGGCCGCCGGCTCGGTCGCGATCGTCGGCGCGGGCGGACTCGGCTCACCGGCCGCGCTCTACCTCGCGGCGGCAGGCGTCGGCCGCATCGGGCTGATCGATTTCGATGCAGTCGATGAATCGAACCTGCATCGCCAAGTGCTTTACACCACAAAGGATGTCGGACGCGCGAAGCTCGACGCGGCGCGCGATCGACTGTCAGACACGAACATCGAAACGCACAACACCGCGCTCACCTCGGACAACGCGCTGGAGCTGCTCGGCAGGTACGACGTCGTCATCGACGGCACCGACAACTTCCCGACACGCTATCTCGTCAACGACGCCTGCATCCTCCTCGGTAAGCCGAACGTCTACGGCTCCGTCTTCCGCTTCGAAGGACAGCTCTCCGTCTTCGATGCGCGCGTCGGTCCGTGCTACCGCTGCCTCTATCCCGATCCGCCGCCGCCGCAGCTCGTGCCGAACTGCGCGGAAGCGGGCGTGCTCGGCGTACTGCCCGGCATCATCGGAACGATGCAGGCGAGCGAGGCGATCAAGCTGCTTGCGGGAATCGGAGAGCCGCTGATCGGACGTTTACTGTTGTTCGACGCGCTGCGCGCGACGTGGCGCGAAATGAAACTGCGCAAACAATGCGATCGGCACGCAGCAGTCACGCGGCTGATCGATTACGAAGGATTCTGTGAACCTATGAATGAACTCGACATCACACCCGATCAACTCGCCGAGATTCTCGAGACCGTGACGCTGCTCGACGTACGCGAGCCGTACGAATGGGAAGTCAGCCGGCTCGAAGGCGCGATTCACATTCCCTTGCAGCAGCTTCCGCGACGACTCGCCGAAGTGCCGCGCGACAAGGAGATCATCGTGTATTGCCGCGTCGGCGGACGCAGCGCACACGCGCAGCACTACATGCTGCAGCAGGGTTTCGAGCGCGTGAGGAATCTCGTCGGCGGGCTTATGGCCTGGGCAAAACAACGCGATCCGAAGATGCCTGTAGCCTGATTTCATTAACCAACGGACGTCCGAAGAGCACGACGATCGAGCGTCCCGTGCCGCGGCCTTTGGTCGAGCCGTCGATGATCGCGACGCCGCAATCCTGATAGAGCGGATTGAGGATGTTGTCGCGATGTCCCGGCGATTCCATCCACGAATCCATCAGCACTTCCGCCGTTTCGAATCCGGCCGCGAGGTTCTCGCCGGCGTTCGAATAGTTGTAGCCGTGCGGTTTGAGCCAGACGAACGGCGGACGGCCGTCAGGCGAGACATGCGCGAAGTAGCCGAGGTCTTCCATGTCCTTCATCCGATCCTCGGCGGCCGCGTCGAGACGTCCATCTTCGTGCAGCGGAGCGAGTCCCGCCCCGGCACGTGCGCGATTCATCTGCGCGAGAACCGAGGCGCGCGTGATCTCGGTGCGCGTCTGAGCGACGAGCGGCAACGCAACTGCCAGGATGAAGAGGAGTTTGCGCATGGTTTATCGCGCGCCATCCGGCCGCACGCGCAAAAAGAACGTGCACGCCTTTCCTGTCTTCGACTCTACCCACACCGAGCCCGCATGCGCCACCGCGAATTCGCGCGCGCGGAACAGGCTGCGGCCGGTGCGCTCGGGCGACGACGGACTCCAGACGTACTCCGGTTCGAAGATCGCCTGGCGCAGGTTCTCCGGAACCATCGCACCGTTGTCCATCACGAAGAAGAGCAGCAGCGGCTTCCCTTTGTGCTCCATCCAGCGCACGCCGACCACCACCTGTCCGCCCGCGGGAACGTAGTGCATCGCGTTGTCCATCAGGATGCTGAGCGCGTCGGCGAGCTGATCGTGATCGTCGAAACGCTCTTCCAGCTCCTGCGCATCGACCTGCAGCTGCACATTCTTCAGATCGGCGAAGGGCACGAAGCGATCGGCCACGCGGCGCACGACATCGGTCACCGTCAGCTGACGTCCTGCCGTTGCCGGCTCTTCCACTTCCGGCGCGAGCTCGAGCGCGCCGAGGATCTGTTCGACGGTGTCGGCCAAATCGGCCAGGAACGGATCGTTGCTCCGCATGCGTGACGCCGCGAGCAGCGAATCGTGCAGACCGCGCAGCGGACCGAACACCGTCTCGCGCACGTACGTCGCGAACGACGCGTGTGACTCCGCCGCGGGACGGAACACGAGCACCGCGCCGCTCGCGCCGCCGGAGAGCGGGACGAGCGAGTAGAGGACATTGCGTCCGCCGATGTGAATGCCGGCGGTGGTCGGCACCGACAACTCGCCGACGTTCATCCCGATCTGCTGCTCGATGTACTTCAGCGACTTCATGTCGGACGGCGCCGCGTTGAAGAGCTTGGTCGCGTCTTCGCTGACGAACTTCACGCTGCGATCCGCTGCGAGAAGCACCGACGGCACGGCGGCCGCGATGAGCAGGCTAACGACGCTCGTCAGTGCAGGCGACGCGGACTCGACCGGGAACGGCAGCAGCGGCGCTTTCGGGAATGCATCTTCGAGCGCGACCGCAGTCGCGGCCGCAGGCGTTGCGGCGGGAGTTGATTTCGGTGTGGGCCGCGGTACAGGAGGAGGAGCGGCAGATGGCTCAGGAGTTTCCTCGACCTTGATGGCGATCGATTTTCCTTTGCGCGGTTTGTCGCATTTCTCGCAGAGGATTCCCTGCTGAATCTGCGCACCGCACATGAAGCATTTCTGGGGCATAACCGGCGCTCCGGACCGAGGATGTTACCCGCGTTCCCCGGGCTCTGCAAAGCTGATATAGATTCGCGCCACTATGGAACAGATTGTTGTCATCGGCGGCGGCACCATGGGAAACGGCATCGCCCACACCGCCGCCGCGAGCGGCTTCGCCACCACACTCATCGACGTATCGGATGAATTTCTGCAGCGCGCGATGAAAACGATTTCAGGAAATCTTCAGCGCGGCGTCGACAAAGGAAAGATGACCCCCGAGGAGAAGGAGACGGTCCTCGGACGAATCACCGCGTCGACCGATCTCGATGCCGCCGTCGCGAATGCAGACATCGTCGTCGAAGCGATCATGGAGAACCTCAGCGCGAAGGTTCAGCTTTTCGAGAAGCTCGACAAGCTCACGAAACCGGAGTGCATCCTCGCGTCGAACACATCATCGATCTCCATCACGAAAATGGCCGCCGCGACGAAGCGCCCCGACAAAGTCATCGGCATGCACTTCATGAATCCTGTGCCGGTGATGACGCTCGTCGAAGTCATCCGCGGCATCGCCACGTCCGACGACACGTATCAGCGCGTCGAAGATCTGTCGAAGCGCATGGGCAAGACGCCGATCGAAGTGAACGACTATCCCGGCTTCATCGCCAACCGCGTGCTGATGCCGATGATCAATGAAGCGATCTTCGCGTTGTACGAAGGTGTCGCAACGCCGGACTCGATCGATGGCGTGATGAAGCTCGGGATGAATCATCCGATGGGTCCGCTCACACTGGCCGACTTCATCGGACTCGACGTCTGCCTCGCGATCCTGCGCGTGCTCGAAGACGGC
>DATEZA010000178.1:0-10366 GCA_035255945.1 Thermoanaerobaculia bacterium | reverse complement strand
CGTGACGGTGAAGGGCACATCGAGTGGGAGCAGTCGCGGCGTGCCGTCGTCGATGTTGCTCAGATTGAACGCAGAACGCAGAACGCAGAGTGAGAATTGAGAACTGAGGTGGCGCTTCGCGCGTCTCTTTTCTTAATTCTGGCTCTGCGTTCTGCGTTCTGCGTTCAATCCCACTCCCTCACCTCACCTCAATCAAAAACCCCTTCAGGTACTCCCCTTCCGGCGCGAAGAGCGACACCGGATGATCGCCGTCAATCCGCGCTGCGGACTGCTATTCATCGATTTCGACAGCGGCGTGGGCGCAGTCGCGCCGTGTCGTAATCGATGTTGCTGAGATTGAACGCAGAACGCAGAACGCGGAGTGAGAATTGAGAACTGAGGTGGCGCTTCGCGCGTCTCTTTTCTTAATTCTGATTCTGCGTTCTGCGTTCTGCGTTCAATCCCGCCCCCTCACCGCACTTCAATCAAAAACCCCTTCAGGTACTCCCCTTCCGGCGCGAACAGCGACACCGGATGATCGGGGCCCGCGCCCAATCGGCGCACGAATGACGCGCGCCTTCCCGCATCGAGTGCGGCGGAGAAGATCACCTTCTGGAACAGATCGAGATCCATGTGGCCGCTGCACGAGAACGTGATCAGCAGGCCGCCCGGCGCGACGAGCTTCATCGCGTAGAGGTTGATGTCCTTGTAGCCGCGCGCGGCGCGCTCGACTTCGCCGCGCGACTTCGCGAACGCCGGCGGATCGCAGATCACCAGCTCGTACTTCTCATTCGCCGACGCGCGCTGACGCACGACGCTGAATGCATCGCCGACCGTGAAGACTCCCGCGACTTCATTCAACTCATGGTTCGTCCGCGCCAGCGCGATCGCCGCCTCGGAGACATCGACGTTCTCCACCTCGCGCGCGCCGCCCGCCGCCGCGTACACGCCGAAACCGCCGGTGTACGAAAAGAGATTCAACACGCGCCTGCCCGGCGACAACGTGCGCGCGAGCTGACGGTTCTCGCGCTGATCGAGAAAGAAGCCGGTCTTCTGTCCCGCCACCGGCTCGACGAGAAAGCGCAATCCATTTTCGCGGATGTACGCAGGCGCCTCGTCGCCCGCAGGCTCGGTCGGCAACCGCTCGAGCTTGCGCGCAGGGATGTCGTTCTTGAAATAGATGCGCGGTGCCTGCAACGCATCGACGACGACGTCCTTCATCTGCTCCAGTCCCCAGTTCGCGATCTCCACGACGTACAGATCGTCATATCGATCGACCACCAGTCCGGACAGATCGTCCCCCTCGGAATGAATCAGGCGCATCGCATTCGTGTCGTGCGGAAACACGCGTCGCGCGATTGCGGCGCGAATGCGCGTGCGCAGCGTGTCGGGCCCGAACTCTTCAGCACCGAACGTCAGCGCACGCATGCGGATCTGCGAATGCGGTGAATGCAGTCCGCTCGCGATGCGCGTGCCGCGCGGATCGAAGAGCTCCGCGATCGGTGCATCGTCGGGACCGCTCTCGTGTCCGATCGCGCCCGCGAAAATCCACGGATGACGATTCGCGGCGAGCCGTTCTTTCCCCTGCTTCAGCGTCAATCGTTTAACGTCCATCGATCCTCGTATAATCGCGCTCGATGTCCCCGCGCCAGTTCCACACCGAGTGTCAGGAAGAAGTCTATCGTCAGGTGAAGTCGTACCTCGACGAACTGGTCGACGAGCACTTCGACGACGCGGAGCACTGCGACTTCTATCTCAAGTACGGATCGACCGTGCTCGAGATCTCCATCCATCCGTATCAGGAAGACGACGCGGTGATCGAGATCCTCGCGTTCGTCGTGCAGGGCGTCGAGCCGTCATTCGAAATGCTGCAGGAACTGCTGCGCCTGAACTCCGAAGTCGTCCTCGGCGCGTTCAGCATGCTCGGCCGCGACGTCTTCTTCTCCCACTCATTCCTCGGGCGCCGCCTCAGTCCCGAACAGCTCATCGCATCGCTGGACATCGTCGCCAACGTGTCGGATGAGTACGACGAGCAGATCGTCGCGGCATTCGGCGGCGAGACGGCGATCGAACGTTTGCGTCACGAAACGCGCCAGCCGCATGCAGGCGCGCGCGACGCGGATCGAAATTGACGGCACATCCATTGCTCTTCTCGAAGTCGATGAAACGCATCCTGCTCGCCTGTCTCGCAGTGGCCGCGCTCGCTTCGTGCAACGGCGGACGCGAGAGCCGCGCGGCCGAAGAAGAGCTCCCGAAGAAAAATCCGATCGTCACCGCGACCTCGACGCAGGCTCCGCCGCCGGTCGATGTGAAGCAGGAGCTGAAAACGATCAGTCCGGCGATTCCGCTCTACGCCGGCGCGCAATTCCGCGATGACCTCACGCGCCGCGACAGCGTCATGATCCGCAATCAGTTCGGACCGCAGGCCGAGGTCTACACGCTGGCGAGCGATGACTCGTTTCCGCAGGTCTATCACTACTACGTCACGTATCTCGCGCAATTCCGCGCCTGGTCGCCGCAAGCGCCGTATCCGCCGGAGCAGCAGAACTGGCGGACGCTCGAAATCCCGCTGAACCAGGCGATGCAGGACCCGTTCATCCCCGGCGACACCATTCCGGCGGCCGGCAAGCAGGTGACGTTGCAGGTCGCGGAGACGGAGGCGGAGCCGCATACGGTGATCCGGTACATCGTGACGCCGGCGCCGATGCAGTCCGCGTCGAAGTAGATGTATCCATTTCGCCGCATCCTCATCCCCACCGATTTTTCGACTGCATCCGAATGGGTGTTCGATGACGCCGTGCGCTTCGCCGGATCGACGAATGCCGAGCTGGTGATCCTGCACATCCGCATGACCCGCTCGTCGCATCCGAGCGAGCTGCGTTTTCCCGCCGATCCGAAGTTGTACGAATACGCGGAGCAGTACGAGCTCGATGCGCTGCGCAATCGGGTGAAGCATGCGAACGCGAGCATCACCACGCGGCTCGTCGTGCGGCAGGCGCCCGATCCGGGCGAGGAGATCTGTCGCGTCGTGAAAGATGAGAATGCGGATCTCGTCGTCATCGCGACGCATGCACGGCATCACGTCGCGCATCTCATCATCGGCAACACGACGATGGCCGTGATCACCAATCCGCCCGCGCCGGTGCTCGCGGTCCGCTACGGCATTCGCAAGCGGACGGGACTCAAACGCATCGTGCTGCCGATTCATCCGCAGCAGATGTCGCGGCCCGCGCTCGATCTCGCGTCGGCCATTGCGACGCGCGGATCGGCGGAGCTGCATCTGATCACCATCTGCGAAGCGGCCGATCAGCAACGCGCGGAAGAGCATCTGCGCGATGTCGCGGCGTCGCAGTCGCTGCCGGTGAAGACGGCGACGGTGCGCGGATCGGATGTGGAAAAGGAAGTGTGCAGGTACATCGAGCGCGTCGAGGCGGACATGCTGTTTCTCAACGCGACGGGCGAGCCGGGACCGGTCAAACGGGACATCATCCGCAGCGTGGGGGTGCCGGTTATGATCGTGCCCGCACCATGAAGATCCGCAACGCCACCGAATCCGACATCCCGCTCATCCTCACCCTCATCCGCGCACTCGCTGTTTACGAAAAGCTCGAGCACAAATGCGTCGCGACCGAGGACGTGTTGCGCGAGACGCTGTTCGGCGCGCATCCGTACGCGGAGACGATCATCGCGGAAGACGACGACGGCACGCCGGTTGGATTCGCGCTCTTCTTCCACAACTTCTCGACCTTCCTCGCCCGTCCCGGCATTTACCTCGAAGACCTGTTCGTCGTTCCCGAGGCTCGCGGAAAAGGCTACGGCAAAGCGCTCCTCGCACGGCTTGCGGCGATCGCGAACGAGCGGAAGTGCGGACGGCTGGAGTGGTCGGTGCTCGACTGGAACGAGCCGTCAATCCGGTTCTACAAATCGCTCGGTGCAGTGCCGCTCGATGACTGGACGATGTTCCGCGTGACGGACGGTGCGCTGGACGCGCTGGCGGCATTCGATGTGGTGGCCCCGGCGTGACTCGAACACGCGACTTCCATCTTGTAAGGATGGCACTCTAACCAACTGAGTTACAGGGCCGTGCGAGGGTTAACGCGGGGAGATCGTAGCACCTTCCCCGGTGCGCGGCCCGAGCCTTGCTGTTGTCCTCGGCATGGTGTTTCCGCTCCGCAAGGCGAAGCGTGTGCTGCTGCTCGATGACGACGCCGCCATCCAGAAGCTCGTCTCCGCGCTGCTCAAGCGCGCGGGGTTTCGCGTCGATGCGGTCGCTCGCGGATCGCAGGCGATCGAGGCGTTGAACGGCGGCGCGTACGATGCGATCCTTCTCGATCTGATGATGCCGACCGAGGGAGGCGTGACAGTGGTGAAACACCTGCAGAAAGAAAATCCGGCGCTGCTCAAACGAGTGCTGCTGCTCACCGCGACGCCGGAGTCGGTGCTGAAGAGCTACGCGCGCGACGTCGCCGGCGTCATCCACAAGCCCTTCACCCGCGAAGAGCTCCTCGGCGCCGTCGCGAGAGTCATGAAGTGATCCGCATGAAAGTGCTCGACGGACGGTTCGCCGTCTGCCGATTGGATCCGTCCGCGCCCACTCCCGCGTGGCCCGCCGGCTCATTCGTTTCGATCACGCGCACGCCGGACGAGTTGTCGATCATCTGCGCCGAGGAGTCTGTGCCTGAAGATGTGCCGCGTGTGGAGCGCGGCTGGTGCGCGCTTCGCGTCGAAGGCCCGATGCCATTCGACATGGTCGGCATCGCCGCCACGATCACGGCGCCGGTCGCCGCGGCGAACATCAGCCTGTTGCTCGTCGCGACCTTCGATACCGACTACCTGCTGCTGAAGCGCGCGACGTTCGAGCGTGCAGTGAAAGCGCTGCGCGCAGCGGGGATCGACGTTCAGACAACCACGGTCTGATTCACGCCACCTCGCTCCCGCTTCTCCGAATCCGGAACGATTGCTTGTAGATGTCGATGATCGACATCAGCAGCGAGAACACGAGCGGGCCGATCACCAGTCCGATGAAGCCGAAGGCCTGCATGCCGCCGAGGACCGCGAAGAGGAGCGGAATCGCGGGAAGCTGCGCGCCGCCTTTCATCGCCCACGGACGCACGACGTTGTCGATCGTCGACACCACCAGCACGCCCCACAGCGCGAGGAAGATGCCGTGGCCGGTGTTGCCGATGATGAAGAGGTAGATCATGGCCGGAATCCAGACCACCGCCGCGCCGAGCATCGGCAATAAAGAAAGGATGGTCGCGACCGCGCCCCAGAACACCGCGGCAGGCACGCCGGCGATGGCCAGTCCGACGCCGGTCGCGATTCCCTGCGCGAGCGACGTCATCACCTGACCGCGGAACGTCGCATCGATCACATCCTTGAACTTCGACGCGAACTCGCGGTCGTAGCGCTCCGGCAGCGGCGAAAGAATCGCGAGCTCGTCGAGAATCGCTTCGCCTTCGACGTAGAAGAAAAAGGACGACAACAGCACGAGAAAGAATCCGACGACCACGCCCGCCACGCTGCCGATCACCGCGCCGCCGTTCGCCGCGACCCATCCCGGCACCTTCTGCACGACCGGCAGCACGAGCTTCTGCGGACTGAGCGTCGACGGATCGAACGCGGGGAAGAAGCGCTTGACCCAGAGCAACCGGTTGGCGAGATCGAGCTTCGCCAGGAGCTGCTTCGTCTCGATCGATTGCAGATGCGGCATCAACGACTGCGCCTGTTGCACGAGCAGCAATCCGACGATGACCGCGGGCACGATGAGCACGATGGTGATGCCGAGAAGCATGAGGATCGCCGCCCAGGTGTCGCTGCCGCGCAGTCGCGTGCGCAGCCGCGCGTACAGCGGGAAGGTGACGGTGACGAGAATCGCACCGACGATGATCGCCGACACGAACGGCCAGACGATCATCACCGTCGCCCACATGATGGCGATGGCCAGCAGTCCGAAGAAGACGATCCCGGTGGCGCGCCACTCGCGGCGTTGTTCGAGCTCAGGCATGCGAGGAAGGGTAGCAGGAGTGCGGCGGCCATGCCGCCGCTCTGGTGACGCGCGGCCATGCCGCGCGACGGGCGGGCGGCATGGCCGCCCGTCGAAGAAGCAGCGGCGGCATGGCCGCCGCACTCCCTGATCGATCGGGCAGTGCCTCCTCACCTTCTGGCGGATTTCTTCGCCACGCGGCGCGCGCACCATGCGCACCGGAGGCATTCATGAACAACCTTGCAGATGCAATCGAATCGGCGGCGAAATCGATCGTGCGCCTGGAGCGCTCGTCCGGAATCGCGTGGTCGCACGACATCGTGATCACCGCGGCGCACGGCCTGCGCAACGATGAAAACCTGATCGGCTGGGATCGATCGACCGACGTCGCGGTGCTGCGTGCGAGCGGACTGACACCGATCGAATGGAATGAAGTACCGCAACGCGTCGGCAACTTCGCGATCGTCGCCGGACATTCGCACCGCGCGACGTTCGGCATCATCTCCGCGATCGACGACTACATCGAAGTCGATGCGACACTGCCGCCCGGCTTCTCCGGCGGTCCGCTGATCGATCTCGACGGCCGCGCGATCGGCATGAACACATCGCGCGTGCGTCGCAACGGAACCACGATTCCGATCGCGACGCTGCGCCGCGTCGTCGCCTCGATCCTCGAGTTCGGCGCCGTCCGCCGCCCATTCCTCGGCGTCGGCGTACATCCCGTCGAAGGAGGCATGATCGTGTTGTCGCTCGCGGCCGAAGGTCCGGCGCTGAAGGCGGGGTTGCTGGTCGGCGATGTGATCAAGTCGCCGCTGCACGAGCTGCTGCGCGAAGAGAAGATCGGATCGGAGTCGACGCTGCACATCACGCGCGGCGGCGAGCCGCGCGAGGTGCAGATCACGATCGGCGCAACAACTTAAAGCATCACGATCCCGAGCCGCGCCGCGTGCACCACTGCCTCGGTGCGCGTCGCGACGCCGAGTTTGCCGAGGATGCTGTTCACATGGAACTTCACGGTGTGCTCGGTGACGCCGAGGCGGTGCGCGATCTCCTTATTCGTCTGACCTGAGGCGAGGAGCTGCATCACTTCGAGCTCGCGCGCGGTGAGCGGCTCGATCAGTTCATGTGCGCGCCGCGACTGCTGCAGCACCGCGCCGGCGAGCGCGTCGTCGATCACGATGATGCCTTCCGAGGCGGCGATGAGTGCGGCGCGGATGCGTTGCGGCGACGCGTCGCGCATCAGGATGCCGCGCGCGCCGTTCGCGAGTGTCTCCGCGGCGAGCGACGGATCGTCGAGCAGCACCACGCCTGCGGCTTCGAGATTGCGCAGATCGCCGGCATCGCCGTCGGCGAGCAGTGCGTCGGGTCGCATCACGCGGATGCGCGACGCGAGGAAGTCGTCGACGTCGAGCTCTTCGACGATCAGGTCATCGAAGGCGCCGAGGAGCGCGACGAGGCCGGCGCGACTAAGACGGTCGCGGGCAACCACGGCGATGCGGAGCGACTCGGCCGCTGCGGCCGGGATCGGATTTGCGATCGGGATGATGTGGGCATGCGTGTACATGACTCAACCTTTATCGTCTGCAACAACATGGTATTCCCTGCGTTAGAATCCGCGCGCCTTGAACGTCACCGAAACCTCACTTTCCGGCGTGTTTCTGATCGAGCCACGCGTCTTTCCCGATGATCGCGGATTCTTCTTCGAGTCGTACAACCGCGAGCGTTTTCGCGCCGCGGGGATTCCCGACGAGTTCGTGCAGGACAATCACTCGCGATCGAAAAAAAACGTCGTGCGCGGACTGCATTATCAGGAGCCGAACGGACAGGGAAAGCTCGTGCGTTGTGCGCGCGGCGCGATCTTCGATGTGGCGGTCGACCTGCGCAGCGGCAAGTGGATCGGCGTTGAATTGTCGGATCAGAACAATCGGATGCTCTGGGTGCCGCGCGGATATGCGCACGGTTTCTGCGCGCTGACCGAAGCGGATCTCGTCTACAAGTGCACCGACTACTACGCGCCGCAATCGGAGCGCACGATCATCTGGAACGATCCCGACATCGCCATTAAGTGGCCGATCGCGGAAGCGGATGCGATCGTGTCGGACAAGGATCTCGCCGGCGTGCGTCTGCGCGACGCGGTGATGCCGACGCTGGTCTGATTCGGATTTCTGTCGCAACTATCCGGAAATCCAGATGTTGCGGTTCTGCGAACGTCCTGCGCGGTGCGTTTCGCCAGCGCAATTCCGCACATCCAACGCTGCATGAGAAAACGAATCGCAGCGTTCTTCTTCACACTCATTGCAATCGCGTGTTCATCGCAACGGGCGCACGTCACGTCGACGGTCGCGCTGCCGAATGCAGCCGGCTCGACGATCAGCGGCGCGGTCTTTCTCGGCGGTGCGCCGCTGCCCGGCGTCACCGTCACGATCAGCGGACCGATTCAGGGGCCGCGCACTGTCTTCACCGACGCCAACGGCGAGTACCACATCGCCCTGCTTCCCGCCGGCAAGTACGTGCTGCAATTCGAGATGGAGTCGATGCAGACCGTCACGCAGCGCGTCAAGATCCCGAGCCAAAAATCGGTGGGACTGGCGACGGAAATGAAGCTGAGCTCCGTCGCGGAGACGATCACGGTGACTGCAGAAGCGCCGTCGTTCGTCAGCGGTGGCGCCGCATACAGATCCCGGCAGGCCGTCATGCAGACGACGGAGCCGCAGTCCACTGCGCGCTACGCGTCGATCGACGAGCACAAGTTCACGAAGACGCGCGACGAAGCGACGACCACGTTCGCCATCGATGTCGATCGCGCGTCGTACACGAACGTACGGCGCATGCTCAGCGCGGGTCAGATGCCGCCGCCGGGCGCTGTGCGCATCGAGGAGATGGTCAACTACTTTACCTATCACTATCCGCAGCCCGCCGACGCGCGGCCGTTCAGCGTGACGAGCGAAGTCGCCGGCTGTCCGTGGAATCTCAACCATCGCATCCTGCGCGTCGGCATTCAGGGACGGAACACGGAAGAGTGGCAGATGGCGCCGAACAATCTGGTGTTCCTGCTCGATGTGTCCGGATCGATGGAGCCGCCGATGCGGCTGCCGCTGATCAAGTCGGGATTCCGCCTGCTCATCGATCGTCTGCGTCCGCAGGACAAGGTTTCGATCGTGACATACGCAGGCGCGGCGGGACTCGCGCTTCCGGCGACATCGGGTGCGGATAAAGCGACGATCCTTGCGGCGCTCGACAATCTACAGGCGGGCGGCTCGACCGCGGGCGGTGAAGGGATCGAGCTCGCGTACAAAGTCGCGCAGGACAACTTCATCCAGGGCGGCAACAACCGCGTGATCCTCGCCACGGACGGCGACTTCAATGTCGGCATCACGTCCGAAAAAGAGCTGGAGGCGCTGATCACGGAGAAGCGCGAGCACGGCGTCTTCCTCACCACGATCGGCGTCGGCGACGACAACTATCAGGACGCGACAATGGAGCTCCTCGCCGACAAGGGAAACGGCATGTACGCGTACCTCGACAAGCTCGACGAAGCGCGCAAGGTGTTCGAAAAGGAGCTGACCGGCACGCTGGTGACGATCGCGAAGGATGTGAAGGTGCAGCTGGAATTCGATCCGTCGCGCGTGGCGGAGTATCGCCAGATCGGCTACGAAGACCGCGCACTCACCAACGCTGATTTCGCCGACGACAAGAAAGACGCCGGCGACCTCGGCGCCGGTCACTCGGTGACCGCGCTGTACGAGCTCGTGCCGGTCTCGGGCGGCAACATCGGGACGCTTCGCCTGCGCTACAAAGAGCCCACCGGTTCTTCCAGCTCACTCATCGAAACCCCGATCAACGACGACGGCACGAGCGCCTACGCCGCCTCGCCCGACATGCAGTTCGCGCTCGCCGTCGCCGAGTTGGGCATGCTGTTGCGCAAGTCGCCGTACGCCGGCAACGCGACGTACGCCGATGTGCTCGCGCTCGCGCGCCAGTCGCGCGGCGAGGACCTCGAGGGCTACCGCGAGGAGCTCATCCGGCTGACCGAAACGTCGCGCGGACTGAGCGGCGAAGCAGCGCCGTCGGTCGCCGGCAGATGAGCAACTTGAGGTGTCGCCCGCGATGTGCGAGGCGCCGGTGTGCAAAGCGGCGCTCACGATTCGCATCATCAGCTCCTGAACCTGCTCACGGCATAAAGTCCCATCGCCGCGAGCAGCGCGGCCAGAATCGACAGCGAGCGCGGATCGAGAGTCGGGATGTTCGCTCCGGCGGCGAGCACCGTAAGCGTGTACGGATTCGCGCCGATGCAGCCGTTCGCGTCCGTCGCGCGGATCGTGAAATTGAAGATGCCGCCCTGCAGCGCCGCACCGCTGATCGCTCCCGTTGCCGGATTGAGCGTGAGGCCCGACGGCAACG
>DATEZA010000177.1:0-23543 GCA_035255945.1 Thermoanaerobaculia bacterium | reverse complement strand
TCGCTCAACTCGCCAAGGCGTGCTCAATCCAAGCAACTGCCGGTACAGTTCCGTATCGCGCATTGATCAAGTATCTTCGCATCACGCACCCGGAACCTCCTCCTCGCCCACGGAAAACCCGCAAGAGCCAGAATTGAGAATTGATGGTGGTGCCCCCACCCTCATGGCTCAAATCTCGCACGTTCGCGATGCAGCTGTTCCTATCTTCAATGCCTGCACAGCGTAGACGCCGAACCGACGGCGAGCCTGATCTACCCGCGTATCGTGCCCTCGTAGCCGACGACGATGAGAATTACCTCGCCTGGATCGCGCACGTCGCGCGGCGCTTTGGGTTCAGCGTCACGGCGTGCCGCGACGGCGGGGAAACAGTCGAGGTCATCGACAGAGGGGAAGCGTTCGATATCGCGATCATCGATTGCGAGATGCCGCGCGGCAATGGGTTCCAGGTCATCGAAGCGCTTCGCCAATCTCCCGCCAATCGCGACAGCTACGCCGTCATGCTCACCGGCCGGGAGGAAATCGAGACGAAGGTCCGCGCGCTCGAAAACGGCTTCGACGATTTCCTCGGCAAATCTGCCACCGATCTGGAGATCGCGGCAAAATTGACCGCGGCGCGGCGCATCGTCGCGAGACAGCGCCGACTCGACGAAGCAGTGCGCGATCTTTACGGCCTCGCCACGCGCGACGAGCTGACCGGCCTCCTCAATCGCCGTTTCTTCTTCGCCGAAGCGAGCCGCATACTGGCGGAAGGACGGCAGGTCGGCCTGATCCTCTTCGATCTCGACGAGTTCAAGCCGGTCAACGACACCTTCGGCCATCTCGCCGGAGATCGCATCCTGCGCGACATCGGGTCGCTCTTCATCCGCCGCACGCGCGGCGATGACCTCGTTGCACGCTACGGCGGCGACGAATTCGTGATGCTCGTTCACAACGCCGATCCCGCCGCGGTGGAGCTGCTCGCGGAGCGGATCGCGGGCGAGATCGGCGCGCTGCAGTGGACGTTCGGCACGGAGACGATTCACATCCGCATCACGGCCGGCGTCGCGAGCTCCGCGCTGCTCGACAATCCAACCCTCGCGCGGCTCCTCAGCACCGGCGATCGCGACCTGTACAAGAACAAGTGGCTGGCGAAAACGCCGGAATCGGATCCGTCGCTCTACGCGTACGACTCGCGGCGCGACGACGAGATCGCGGCGGTGCTCGATTTCACGCTGCCGATCGTCGATCCGAAAAAGATGAGGCGGCCGGCAGGACCAGATAGCAGATAGCAGATAGCAGGAGATGCCGTCGCTCGACCTCTGCTATCTGCTATCTGCTATCTGCTGTCTGTTATCTTCCGTCCGCATGCTCCACCTCGGATCCATCGGCGGCACCTCCATCGACATCGATTTCAGCTTCTTCCTGCTGATCTTCTTCTTCGCTATCCAGTCGTACGACCAGGGTCTCGCCCACGCGCTCGTCTGGGCGCCCGTGATCTTCGTCAGCATCCTGTTCCACGAATTGGCGCACGCCGCGATGATCGGCATCTTCGGCTTCGGCTCGAGCCACATCGTCCTCGGCGGCATGGGCGGCGTCACGATCAACGAGCGCCGCGCGCGGCCGTGGCAGGACATGCTGATCAGCGTCGCCGGTCCGATCTCGAGCTTCCTCCTCGCGCTGATCTGCTTTCAGGTCGAGTTGCGCGTGCCGAGAGCGCACACGGATCCGATGCTGGTCGCCTTTCTGCCGCTGATGGTCTGGGTCGGCGTCGTCTGGGGCATCCTGAACTTCATGCCCGTTCCGCCGCTCGACGGCGGCAGGGCGCTCCGCAATCTGCTCCGTACGTTCCTGCGCGAAAACGTCGCATTCATGATCTCGATCTGGATCGCATTCCTCTTCGGAGCACTGGCGATCGCCTACGGCCTCTGGACGAAGGACTACTTCATCGCCGTGCTCTTTGCGTGGTTTACCTTCAACAACTTCCAGCAATGGCAGGAGTACCGGCACCGGGGCTTTCCGGGTGACTGAAGGTCAGACAGCAGACAGCAGACAACGGACAGCGGGAGAACCGGCCTGAACACCTGCTGTCCGCTGTCTGCTGTCCGCTTTCCGCACGGAATTCCCGTACAATCGGCACACTTATTCAACGCACCTCAACGTTCCATTTTCACGCGGTTTCATGGCATTTCAACCCGAATCTTTCCCGACGCCTGATGCGGAGCCTTCGCGTCTTCAGAAGGCGCGCACCGAGCTCGCGCGCATGGCCGGACGGCTGCGCCGCGGCGGACGCGACACCGTCCGCACCACGATCGGCATCCTGAAGGCGCAGCAGGAAGCGACGCTCGACGGCATCCTCGTCATCGATAACGCCGGCAAAGTCCTTTCGTACAACCGCCGCTTCCTCGAGATCTGGGGCATCCCCGACAACGCCGCCGACGACGGCGACGACAACGAGCTCCTCGGATACGCGGCCGAGCTCGTGGAGGACTGGGACGCGTTCATCGAGCTCGTCAATTTCCTTTACGAACATCCGCACGATGTCCGCGGCGACGACGAAGTCCCGCTGAAGGACGGCCGGATTCTGTCGCGCGCGTCGGTGCCGGTCGTCTCCGGCGGCCGCGTGATCGGCCGCGCGTGGTACTTCCGCGACAAGACGGAGGCGTTGAAAGCGAAGAAGCTGCAGTCGGCGCTGTTTCGAATCGCCGAGCTGAGCCGCGGCTCGATGAGTCTCGACAAGTTCTACTCGTCGGTGCACGACATCGTCCACACGCTGATGGACGCGACGAACTTCTACATCGCGGAGATCGACGCGTCGCGCGGCGGCACCCTCACCTTCCCCTACTTCGTCGACGCATTCGACAAAGCGCCCGAGGGATTGCTGCCGGGACGGGGACTGACGGCATACGTGCTGCGGACCGGACAGCCGCTGCTCGTGAAGCCGCAGAAATTCGAAGAACTGATCGCGGAGGGCGAAGTCGAATCGGTCGGCGCGCCGTCGGTCGACTGGCTCGGCGTGCCGCTGAAAACCGGCGACCGCACCTGGGGCGTGATCGGCGTGCAGACGTACGACGAAGGGATGCGCTACTCGCAGAGCGATTGCGACATTCTGGTGTTCGTCGCGCAGCACGTCGCCGCCGCGATCGACGAGAAGCGCCGCGAAGATGCGCTGCGCACGAGCGAGCTGCGCTACCGCCAGATGTTCGAGAACAACCGCGCGGTGCAGCTGCTGCTCGATCCGGCGACCGGCATGATCCTCGACGCGAACATGGCCGCCGCCGATTTCTACGGCTACTCGATCGCCGAGCTGCGCAACATGCGCATCTGGGACATCAACGTCCTCGGCGAAGACAAAGTGCGCGAAGAGATGGCCAACGCCGCGCGGCAGGAGCGGAGCTATTTCGTCTTCCGCCACATGCGGGCGAACGGCGAGATCCGCGACGTCGAAGTGCACTCCGGTCCGGTCGACGCCGGCGGCAAATCGGTTCTGTATTCGATCATCCACGACGTCACCGAACGGCGGCGCACCGAACAGGCGCTGCAACAGAGCGAAGAGAAGTACCGCAACATCTTCAACTACGCGTCGGTCGGCATCTATCAGTCGACGCTCGACGGCCGCTTCATCACCGCGAACACGACGCTCGCGCGCATGCTCGGATTCGATTCGGTCGAAGAGCTGCTGCAGCGGAGTCTCGCGGACGACATCTACATCAACCGCGAGCAGCGCGATGAATTGATCCGCCGCTTCGAGCCGCGCGGCTACGCCAGCGATTGCGAGCTGCAGTGGCGCAGGAAAGACGGCACGCCACTCTGGGTGCAGCTCAACGCGCACGCCATCAAGTCGGCGAAAGGCACGCTCTACTTCGAAGGCTTCGTGTACGACATCACCGAGCGCAAGCGCGCCGAGGACCTGCTGCGGACGCAGTCGGCGGCGATGACCGCGTCGATGGACGGCATCGCCATCGTCAACGAGAAGCTCGAGTTCACGTACCTCAACGACGCATTGGCGAAGTTGTACGCGTTCCCCAACCCGCATCAGATGCTCGGCGTGCCGCTGCTCGATCTGTTCGATCCGGCAGACGCCGAACGGATCTCGAACTTCATCCTGCCGGTGGTGCATCAGCGCGGACGCTGGCGCGGCGAGATGACCGGCAAGCGCAGCGATGGGATCACGTTCCCGCAGGAGATCTCGCTGACCGCGATCGAAGGCGGCGGCGTGGTGATCGTCGTGCGCGATGTGACGGAGCGGACGTATGCCGAGGAGCAGATCAAGCACCTCGCGTATCACGATGCGCTGACCGGCCTGCCGAATCGGCTGCTGTTCAAGGATCGATTGACCGTCGCGCTGTCGCACGCGCAGCGCGAGCACACCCGGCTCGCCGTGCTGTTCCTCGATCTCGATCGCTTCAAGGTCATCAACGACTCGCTCGGTCACAACATCGGCGATCAGCTGCTGCAGGCGGTCGCCGCACGCGTGCAGGCCTGCGTCCGCGAATCCGATACCGTCGCTCGCCTCGGCGGCGACGAGTTCACCATCATGATTCCGGGACTGGTGCGCTCCGAAGATGCGGCGCCGGTCGCGCAGAAAATCCTCGAGGCGATCCGCTATCCGTTCCACCTTGACGGGCGCGAGTTCTACATCACGACGTCCATCGGCATCAGCCTCTATCCGGAAGACGGGATGGACGCAGAGACGCTGATCAAGAACGCCGACACGGCGATGTACCAGGCGAAGGAGCAGGGCCGCGACAACTACCAGCTCTTCAACGCCTACATCAACGCGAAGGCGCTGCAGCGGATCGCGCTCGAGCACGGGCTGCGCCGCGCGCTGCTGAACGAAGAGATGCGCGTGCACTACCAGCCGATCTTCGACTTCCGCGCCGGCCGCATCGTCGGCATGGAAGCGCTGCTGCGCTGGACGCATCCGGAGATGGGACCGATCCCGCCGTCGGTGTTCATCCCGCTCGCGGAATCGACCGGACTGATGATGCCGATCGGCCAGTGGGTGCTGCGCACGGCGTGCAAACAGGCGAAGGCGTGGCACGACTCGGGCCACAAGAATTTGTCGCTGGCGGTTAATCTGTCTGTGACGCAGCTGCAGCAGCCCGATCTTGTGTCGCGCGTACGCGAGGTGCTCGAAGAAACGGGACTCCCTCCCCGCCTTTTGGAATTGGAGATCACCGAGTCGAGCGCGATGCAGAGCCCTGAGGCTTCGGTGCGGACGCTCTACGATTTGAAAAAGCTCGGCATCCGCATCTCACTCGACGACTTCGGCACCGGCCATTCGTCGCTGAGCTACCTCAAGCGCTTCCCGATCGACACGCTGAAGATCGATCAGTCATTCGTGCGCGACATCAACTCCGACCCCGACACCGCCGCGATCGTCACCGCCATCATCGCCATGGCGCATTCACTGCGACTGAAGGTGATCGCCGAGGGCGTCGAGTTCAGCGAACAGGCGAGCTTCCTCAAGCACTACTCATGCGATCAGATGCAGGGGTATCTGATCAAAGCGCCGGTAGGGGCGGAGGAGTTTTTCGAGTTGATCGCGGTGTAAATTAGATCCATGCGCACCACGATCGATATCAACGATGCCGTCCTCGAGCAGCTCAAGGCACGTGCATCACGTGAAGGGACGACGGTGAATCACCTGATCGAGGAATCGGTCCGCCTGTACGTTGGCGGTTCGTTCGAGCTCGTGACATTCGGGAAAGACGGCCAGTTCACCAGTCTCGATGCTGATCGCGTCTCCGCGCTGATCGAGCACGACGACATCGAACGCCGGCGGTGACGGCATGGATCTGCCGGACATTAACGTCCTGATCTATGCGCACCGCGAGGACGCAGAGCAGCACGATGCATACGCCACGTGGCTGACACAATTGGCCTCGGGAACTGTGCCCTTCGCTGTGTCGTCGGCCACGCTGTCGGGATTTCTGCGCATCGTGACGAATCCACGGATTTTCAGGCCTGCTACACCGATGGGCATCGCGTTGGCGTTCTGTCATCAGCTGCTGACGCAGCCCACCGCCAGAAGGATCGAACCAGGATCCCGCCACTGGTCAATCATGATCGATTTAATCGCGCGATCCGGCGTACAAGGCGCGATGGTCAGTGACGCGTATCTGGCGGCGCTCGCGATTGAGCACGGCTGCGAGCTTGTCACGACCGACAGCGATTTCGCCCGCTTTCCTGGCCTCCGCTGGCGGCATCCGCTCCGCTAGCGCGCTCCCTTAGCGTCGCGCGGTTCGCCGCCGCACGGTGTCGACCACCGTCACGGTCGTCGTGCGCACGGCTTTGTCGCCGAGGGAGTCGGTCACGGTCAGGGTCACGGTGTACGTCCCGGTCCGCTCGTAGCCGTGTTTGAACACCTGTTCGTGGCGTTGTTCGGTGAAGTCGCCGAAGTCCCAGGTGTAGGTGTACGGCGCGACGCCGCCGCCGGCGCTGGCGGTGAATGTGAACGGCTGGCGCGGCACGGGCGTGACGTTCTCCGCCTTGAGCGACGCGTCGAGCGGGCAGTGCTTCACCACGTACGAGTCCCAGCCTTCGACGTTCGAGACGAAGCGATCGATCGAGCCGTAATACGCGGGGCCGCTGGTGACGGCGTTGTAGTGGCCGTCGATATTCGAGCGGAGTGAATCGGGGATGAAGAGCGTGTCGCTGATCAACGCACCGGACGCATTCAATCGGCGGATCCGATAGTCGCCCGGAAACACCAGCAGACCGAGCGACGCATCGTTGTACACGACTGCCCATTCGTTGAGCAGCGCGTTCCAGATCAGCGCCGTCGCCAGCACGTCGATACCCGATCCGGTCAGCAGGCGCGCGTCCGTATTCGTCACTGCGCCCGACGCATTGAAACGGATCCAGCGCAGCTCGGTCGTGTTGCCGGCGGCGGGCGCCTGGTACAGCAGCGCGAAACCGTTGCCGCTCGACGTCAGCAGCGGCGCCGACACATTCGTCGGGCCGAGCACCGTGTTGAGCGCGAACGTCAGCGAGGGGTCGTACGTCGCGATGAAGTAGGTCGTGAGCTCGTTGTTCTGCCGGTACCAGGAGATCGCGATGTTGCCGTTCGCCATCGCGGCGATGCGCGGCAGCGGCTGCACCGTGGAGACGAAGATCTGAAGACGCGTGTCCGTGACGGGACCCGCAGTCTTCGAGTGGAATGACGTGACCCAGATGCCGAGGTCTGCGCCGACCGGAATGTTATAGACGATCTCCCACAGATCGAGGGCAGCGTTGTACGTCGCATCGAGGTCCTGGTCGTTGAACACGCCGTGCGTGGGCCCGATGCGGCGTTCTGCGCCGAGCGGCGAGCCGTCCGAAGCGAGCTCCTGAAACGCCATCGTGCCGGAGCTCGTGAAGAAGACGAGCGCGAACTTGTTGCCGTCGGAGATGAGGCGGACCGTATGTCCGTACGACGAGGTGGTGACGATGCGCTCCGGCGTCAGCGGCGTCAGATTCGCGTCATACGTCGACAGCGTGATCGGCGTGTTCGGGATCACGCGCGCAACGGCGAGCACGGAGCCGTTCCACGCCACCGGTCCGGCCGGACGATTCGGCTGGATGGCGGCCTGGCTGGTGAGGATGTAACTGGAGTTGCAGTCCGCGGCGTTCGCGGAGAGCGCGAAGGCAATCAGGGCCACGGCGAGCGCGAATCGCGTTCTTCCTGCCATCCCATCTGCCTCCCCTAGAGTTATTTACGAAGCTGAAACGGAGTATAGCTGAAGAGCGTCTATGACCTCGGTGGTGCTCCGCACAGCCGCATACTCGCCGCTCATGTTCGCCAGCGACATCGCGTGCACTTCGGCGGACGTGCGCCAGTTCCCGTCGAAATCGCGCTTGCCGAAGGTCGCCGTCGCGTCGCTGACGACGATCGTGTCGAAGCCGAGGTTGCCCGACATGCGGACCGTCGCCTCGACGGAGTTGTTCGTGATCACGCCGGCGATGACGACGCGCTGAATGCCGGCGTCGCGCAGCTCGCGCTCGAGCGTCGTCCCGATGAACGCGCTGTTCGCCGATTTGTCGACGATCCGCTCGCCGCGCAACGGCGCGACTTCATCCTTGAATTGGCACAACGGCTGATTCGGGCGATAGGTCGAATCCGGCTCGCGCGACAGATGCCGCACGTGAAAAATCGGCAGCCCGCGGTCGCGAAAAAACGCGAGCAATCGCGCAATGTTCGACTCGCAATCGGGATTGTTCCGATCGTCACCCCAGCTCGGATCGTCGATCGCCTTCTGCACGTCGACGACGATGAGCGCGACTAAATCCGATGATGATCCGCTCGCCATTGCTGCACGCGACGCTTGATCTCGTCCGACGATTTCACCTCGCCCGCGAGCACCGCGCGCGTCACCTCGGGCAGCTCCTCGTCGCTGCAGAAGCGCAGTCCGATCAACTGCGACATGCGGAGCTCGTTGATCCGCGACCGCAGATCCTCGGGCAGCAGCTGCTGCAGGCGCAGCGTCTCTTCGAGCCGGATGATGCGGTCCTGCTGCCGCAGCGAGTAGAAGCGCGCGAGCAGCGCGACGGCCGCGATGGCGATCGCGACGAGGATGCCCCAGACCCGCAGGAACGTGAACGCCGCCGGCGACGGCCGCCAGAACAGCAGCACGATCTGCAGCACCACGTTCAGCGCGAGGATCGGAATGGTGAAGAAGTGAAAGATCGGATGGAAACGGCGGTGCGACGCGTAGCTCTGTTCCTCATTCGGCATGACTGCACCTCACCTCAAAAAATGTACTGGGGGCGGACACGGGCCACTTCGAGCGCGGCGGTCAGGCCCGGACCGGGCTGCACGCGGAAATGGCCGGGGATCTTCATTCTCACCGCGCCGTTCGCAACCGCGGCCGGGACTTCGACGACGGTGACACTGACCGGAATCTCGCCGGCGTGATCCTCGAAAATCTCGCGGATTTTTTTCACCCGATCTTCGTCCATGTCGGCGTAGCGAACTTCGAGCGTGATCTCTTTGACCTTCTTGTCGCGGATGCCGTCGAGCGGCACGATCTCAAGCGCGTTGAGCTCGGGCGTGATCGGCGATTCGGAAAATGCGGCCGCATGCGATGCGAACTGCGGCTCGCTGACGGGCGCCGCGGGCTCTTCATCGAGCGTCGCCGCGACCGCTTCGTTGAACAACGCAAAGTTGTCTGTGCGATCGCCGTACTTCTCGCGCTCGATCTCCTTCGGATCGCGATCGTCTTCGATGTCCTCTTCGCGCAGCTCGTACGCCGAAATGCGCGCCACACGATCCTCGGGATGTCCGCCGTATTCGTCATCGATGCGCTGCGCCGCCTGCTCCGCGGATTGCAATGACGCGCTGCGTCCACCGACCTGTCCGCCGGTGTCTTTCACCGCCGCGGTGAGCAGAATCGCGACGCCGTTGTCGAGCCACCGCGCGTACTTCGCGTAGAGATCGCTGAAGACGACGACGTCGACCGATCCGAACTGATCGTCGAGGACGAACTTCGCCATCATCTTTCCTTCGTTCGGACCTTTCTTGATCTTCGACTTCTTCATCTGCGAGACGATCCCGCCGATGTTCACGGTCTGGTCGACGAAGCGATACAGCGTGTCGGTGTTCGCGCCAGCGAAGAGCTTGAGCTCCTCGGCGTAGCGGTTCAGCGGATGGCCGGAGACGTAGAAGCCGAGGGTCTCTTTTTCGTAGCGGAGCTTCTCCTCGTCGGGGTATTCGGCGTCCTCAACGCGGCCCCTCACCCCTGGCCCCTCTCCCCGCTCGGCGGCACGAGCGGGACTGGCGGAGAACATGGAGAAGAGTGAATTCTGGCCGCGCTCTTTTTCGTCTTTCGTGCGTTGCGCGCTGTCCGCAGTCGATTCGAGTTTTTCGACGAGCGCCTTGCGCGTGAGTCCGAGAAAATCGAACGAGCCCGATTTGATCAGCGCTTCGAGCACCTTCTTGTTGCACGCGCGCAGGTCGACTTCCTCGCAGAACTGCAGCAGCGACGTAAACCGCCCGATCTTGCGCCGCGCCTCGAGCACCGATTCGATCGCGCTCTCCCCCACGCCTTTCACCGCGCCGAGTCCGAATCGGATGTTCGGACCGACGACCGTGAAGAACATGTTCGATTCGTTCACGTCGGGCGGCAGCACCTCGATGCCCATCGACTTCGCTTCGTGAATGAACTTCACGACCTGCTCGGTGCGATCCATTTCGCTCGACATCAGCGCCGCCATGAAGTGCCGCGGGTGATGCACCTTCAGCCACGCCGTCTGATACGCGACGAGCGCGTACGCCACCGAGTGCGACTTGTTGAAGCCGTAGCGCGCGAACGGCTCGATGTAGTCGAAGATCTCGTTCGCTTTCTTCTTTTCGTAGCCCTGCGAGATCGCGCCGTCGACGAACTTCGTACGCTCCGCGGCCATGATCTCCGCGTTCTTCTTGCCCATGGCCTTGCGGAGCAGATCGGCCTGACCGAGTGAGTAGCCGGCCACGCGCTGCGCGATCTGCATGACCTGCTCCTGGTAGACGATGACGCCGTACGTCTCTTCCAGGAGCTCCTTCATCGCCGGCACGAGGTACCTCGGTTTCGACGTGCCGTTCTTGCGCTTCACGTACTCGTCGACCATGCCCGCGTCGAGTGCGCCCGGCCGATACAGCGCATTCAACGCCGCGAGATCTTCGAATTTCGCCGGCTTCGATTTGCGCAGCAGGTCGACCATGCCGCCCGATTCGAACTGGAACACGCCTTTCGCGCGTCCCTCCTGAAACAGCCGGAACACCTCGGGGTCATCGAGCGGAATCGCATCGATATCGATCGTCTGCCCCGTCTCGTGCTGCGCCGATTTCACCGCATCGTGGATGACGGTGAGCGTGCGCAGGCCGAGGAAGTCCATCTTGAGAAGACCCATCTTCTCGACGACATTCATGTCGAACTGCGTGACGATTTCATCGCGGTTCGTGCGGTAGAGCGGCACGTACGTCGTCACCGGCTCCGGCGTGATCACCACGCCCGCCGCGTGCATGCCGGCGTGACGCGAGAGTCCTTCGAGACGCAGTCCGATCTCGACGATCTTCGCCACCTCGGCGTCGTTCTTCATCGCCTCGACCAGCGCGGGCGAATCCTTCTTCGCATCGTCGAGCGTCACGCCCGGTCCGCCCGGAATCGTCTTCGCCACTTTGTCGACGAGGCCGTACGGAAGTCCGAGCACGCGGCCGACATCGCGCACCACCGACTTCGCGGCCATCGTTCCGAACGTGATGATCTGCGCGACGTTCTCCTTGCCGTACTTTTCGCGCACGTACTCGATCACCCGGCCGCGATTGTTCATGCAGAAGTCGACGTCGATGTCGGGCATCGAGATGCGCTCGGGATTGAGGAAGCGCTCGAAGAGCAGGTCGTACTCGAGCGGATCGACGTCGGTGATGCCCATCGAATACGCGACGAGCGAGCCCGCAGCGGAACCGCGTCCCGGTCCGACCGGAATGCCGTTGTCCTTCGCGTATTTGATGAAGTCCCAGACCACGAGGAAGTAGCCGGGGAAGCCCATCTTCTTGATGATCTCGATCTCGCGCTCGAGGCGGTCCCGGTACTCCTGCTCCTCGTGCTTGCGGCGCCTTTGCACTGCGAGCCTGCGCTCCAGTCCCTTGCGAACCACTTCCTCAAAATAGCCGCCGATGTCCTTCCCCTGCGGCACCGGAAACTTCGGGAGGTGATGACCTTTGACGTCGAGCGACATGTGGATGCGCTCGGCGATGCGCGCGGTATTCGCGACCGCCTGCGGATAGTCGCGGAAGAGGCGCGACATCTCCTCCGGACCCTTCACATAGAAATCGTCGCTGTAGAACTTCATCCGCTTTTCGTCGCCGAGCGTCTTGCCGGTGCCGATGCAGAGCAGGACTTCGTGCGCGAATGCGTCGTCTTTGCTGAGGTAGTGCGAGTCGTTCGTCGCGACGAGCTGCAGCCCCGTCTCTTCGCCGAGGCGGGCCATCATCGGGACGATCTTCTGCTGATCCGGAATGCCGTGGTCCTGGATCTCCAGAAAGAAGTTGTCCGCACCGAGGATGTCTTTGAATTGCAGCGCGGCATCGCGCGCCTTGCCGTAATTGCCGTTCGCGAGACTCTGCGAGACCTCGCCTTTCAAGCACGACGAGAGGACGATCAGTCCTTCGCGATGCTCGCGCAGCAGCTCTTTGTCGATGCGCGGCTTGTAATAAAAGCCCTCGGTGTATCCCGCGCTGACGAGCTTGACCAGGTTCTTGTAGCCGGCGTCGTTGCCTGCGAGGACGATGAGGTGATTGTTCGCGCCGGCGTCGGCCTGCTGATCCTCGACGGATGACTTGTCGAAGCGCGAGCCATAGGCCATGTACATCTCGCAGCCGATGATCGGCTTCACGCCCACGCCTTTCATCGCGTTGTAGAACTCGACCGCGCCAAACATGTTGCCGTGGTCAGTGATGGCGCATGCCGGCATGCCGAGCTCGGCCACGCGCTTCGCCAGAGCCTCGGGGCGGCTGGCGCCGTCGAGCAGGGAGTATTCAGTGTGAAGGTGGAGATGAACGAAGGACATGGGTCAGGAGACTAATGTTAGCGGATGCGATGGCACATCGCGCGCGCGGCCGTCATCCCGAGCGTAGTCGAGGGACCTGGGCGGGCGGTCGGCGCACCACCCACGCCCCCAGGCACGTGACGTTCACGTGGAGCCGCATACGCAGACGCGTACGTCGCGCGCGCGGCCGTCATCCCGAGCGTAGTCGAGGGACCTGGGCGGGCGGTCGGCGCACCACCCACGCCCCCAGGTCCCTCGACTACGCTCGGGATGACGGCGGATCGCTTTATGCTATAAAGTACTTTGCATGAAGATCCTCGCCACCGCTCTTCTCCTCGGCGTCACCGGCGACCTCCTCCTCCGCGCGATGCCGCTCGGCATCAACGTCTTCCTCTGGACCGTGCTCCTCCTCGCCGGCGTCGCCTACATCACGCGCGATCTCCGCTCCATGCTCTTCGGCGGGCTCGGCGCGCTCGTCGTCTCCGCCGGCATCGCCTGGCGCGACTCGCATCCGCTCAGCGCGCTCGACTTCCTCCTCCTCCTCGTCTTCTACGCGTTCCTCTGCTTCCGCGCGCGCGGCGTGCGCGTCTGGGCCACCGGCATCCTCGCCGCGGCCGCCGCGCTGGTGATGAGCGCGCTCCTCTCCGCGACCGGCGTCTTTCAACTGATCTTCAGCGACCTGAAATGGCGCGAGATGCAGCCGGGCGCCGCCGTCCGCCGCACGCTGACGGTGCTGCGCGGCGCACTGATCGCCCTCCCCCTCCTGCTCATCTTCTTCGCGCTCCTCACCTCGGCCGACCCGGCGTTCGCGTCGATCATGACCAATCTCTTCAACATCGACGTCGCGGAATTCATCGGACACGTGCTGTTCACGCTCTTCATCGCGGTGCCGGTCGCGGGTTATCTGCACTCGCTGATCACACCGCGCGATCTACCGCATGTAGAACGCCCATCGTGGTTCCATCTCGCCGCCGCGGAGACGAATATCGCCATCGGACTGATCGACGTCCTCTTCGCCGCCTTCGTCGCCGTGCAGATCCGCTACTTCTTCGGCGGCGCGGCGCTGGTCGAAGTCGCGCCGCATCTGACGTACGCCGATTACGCGCGCCGCGGCTTCTTCGAGCTCGTCGCAGTCGCCGCGCTGGTGATCCCGATGCTGCTCGTCGCGGAGTGGCTGATCGAGAGCGCGGGCAGGAAGACGTTCCGCGTGCTCGCACTCGCGCAGGTGCTGCTCGTGTTCGTGATCCTCGTCTCCGCGTATCGCCGCATGCAGCTTTACGTCGACAACTTCGGGCTCACGCAGCTCCGCTTCTACACGACCGCCTTCATGTTTCTCCTCGGCGCGCTGCTCGCGTGGCTCGTGGCGACGGTGCTGACCGGACGTCGCGCGCAGTTCTTCATCGGCGCAGTGGCGAGCGGCTTGATCGTCGTCATCGTGCTGCACGCGATCAATCCCGATGCGCTGATCGTGCGCACGAACCTCGCGCACAAGCGGGCGCTCGATGCCGACTACCTCAGCACGCTCAGCGCGGATGCCGACCCGGAGCTCGTCGCCGCGCACCTGCCGTGCACGAAGTGGCAGCGCCGCCGCGCTATGGCCGACTGGCGTTCGTGGAACTATTCGCGCGCCGAGGCGGACGAGGTGTGTACTGCAGCTGGTCTAAATCCCGGTCGACGCTGACGGTCATCGACATGCCGCGCAAGTCGAGGTCGACGGTCTCGGCCGGGACGCCAACGAATTCGAACGAGCCATCCTCGGCGACTTCGACCTGTTGCGAGTCCCACGGTTCGATCCGCGAGAGCAGGATCTTCGTATGCGCCGGAAGCCTCACGCCGCTCGGCGGACTCACGCAGCCGCGGATGCGATGTCCCTTCTCCACGTTCAGCGTGCCGATGTCGTTGCGCGAGTCATCGCCGCCGACCTGGAGCGGTTTCGCCACGATCGCGGATGGCGCGAGTCCTTCCATCTTTCCGTAGACGACGTATTCGTCATTCGGACCGATGCCGGTGATGAGGAAGCGTCCGTCGCGGCCGGTGGCGATCTCTTCGTTGCCGAGGAATGTGCGGGAGGCGTGCGAGCGCTGCACGATTCCGATCGGGACATTTGCCAGCGGTTTGCCGTTCGCCATGACCCGTCCGGTGATCGCCGCGCCGTTCGTCAGACGAATGGCCGCCGGAACGCCGGGCGCGACGTTCTCCTCGATCTTCGGCGCCAGTCCACGCGCGCGGATTTTCAGATCGACGTTGCGGTCTGCGCGCTCGACGACGAGCTGAAATGTCCCCTTCTCATCCGTGACCGCGAGCGGATCGACGCCGGGCAGCTTGCCGAACATCGTGCTGCTCTTCGACATGTGCAGCGCGTTCGGGGCGACGATCGCGCCGACCACCGGCTTGCCGTGCGGATCGACGACGGTGCCGCGCACCGCGAGGACATTCGCAGGCCGCTGCTTCAGCGCGATCTTCACGCCGCGCGACTGCGGATCGACATCGTTCGCGAACGCCGGCTCGTATCCATCGGCGACGGCGAGCAGGTTGAAGTAGAGCGTCGGATCGACGGCAGGCAATTCATATCTGCCGTTCGCATCGACCGCGCCGTGCTTGCCGCAGTCCTTATAGCAGGAGGGACAGATCGCGCCGATGCCGGCTTTCGGCCGCGCGGTGTAGACGTAGACATGCGCATTCGGAACCGGCTTGCCCGAATCGGAGACCACGGTGATGGTGGCGAGCAGGAATGTGAGGAGCATGTTCGTGGGACGAATGATTTTCGTTCAGGTAACGGGTAGCATCGTGCGATGCCGAAGTACCAGCTTGCGCAGGTCAATATCGCACGAATGAAGGCGCCGCTCGATTCGCCGGTCATGGAAGGCTTCGTCACGCGCCTCGACGAGATCAATGCACTCGCCGATCGCGCGGACGGATTCGTCTGGCGATTGCAGACCGATGCCGGCAATGCGACGTATCTGCGTCCGTACGACGACGAACGGATCCTGTTCAACATGTCGGTGTGGGAGTCGGTCGAGACGCTGAAGAATTATGTCTATCGAACCGCACATGCGGAGCTGCTGAAGGGACGCCGCAACTGGTTCGAGCAATTCGCCGGTGTGTTCGCCGCGCTGTGGTGGGTGCCGGCGGGACACCTCCCCGGCATCGACGAGGCGAAGACGCGCCTCGCGCATCTCGAGGAGCACGGACCGACGCAGTTCGCGTTCACGTTCAAGCAGCTGTTTCCGCCCGATGAGGAGTTCCTGGCGGCGTTCGACTGGTCGGTGTTCCGGCCGTGCGCGGCGACGTAGCCGCCTACGAATCGAACGCCACGCCGCCGATCGTGCGGCGTGGTGTCCGCTGCGTCGGATCGACGCGCGTGTCGAGCAGCTCGCGCAGGTTCGTCATTTCCAGGAACAGATGACGATGCCGGATGCAGTGCACGGAAATGGCGAAGAACAGCACCGCCAGCACGGCGAGAAAGACGAGCGAGGCCGGACTGGACGACGGCAATGGAGCGGCCGAGGTCTTCGTGAAGAGCTCCTGCATCAGCATCAGCAGGAAGAGCGGCAGCGGGAAAAAGACCAGCGCGGACAGCACGCGGCTCGCCTGGATGCGGAAGTAGGGCCGCAGCGCGAGCATCGAGAGCGAGATGAAGTAGCCGAGCATCATCACCGCGGCGAAGTGCATCTCCGACAGCGACTGCAGCGACGCGCCCGGCGCGTGGAGCATCGGCATCATCCGCGCCTGCAGCAGCACGAGCCACGTCAGCGACGTCACCGCGCCGCCCACCGAGAAGAGCGCGAGAAATGCGGCGAAGAGATTGCGCGCCGCGAGCAGCGCCGCCATGCGCAGGAAAAGGGCCGCGGTCGCCATCCCGGCGAGCAATCCGACCACGATCGCCCACGCGGCATTCGTCGCCGGCGTCACCCCGTGCAGCGCGACGAAGCTGACCACGCCGGTCTGCAGCTCGCGGCTCGACTCGACGGCGCTGGTCAGCGCGAGGAAAAGGCAGAACGCCGTGCCGGTGTAGAAGAGCGTCTTGGGCATCGAAGAAAAGTGTACGCGCTACAACTCGCGCATGTCGATGATGTGGTCGAGCTGGATGTCGAGGGAACCGTTCGACGACTTGAATTTCACGAATTCTTTGCCGTTTGCCGTGTAGACGTCGGCGATCTTCCCCCGTTCGCGTTGCGGCGTGCCGTCGAGATCGAACTGCAGCTCCACGTCCTGCTTCTTCACCGCCGCCGCTTCGTAACGGTCATGCATGTCGCAGGAGACGGGCTGGTAGTCGGGGTCGGCCATGGTTCCTCCTCGGGCAGCGGATCGCGGGCGGCGGCCTGCTGTGCGCTGTCTGCTGTCCGCTATCCCGCTATCCAGCACGAACGATGCCGCTATAAAATCGCGCGCATATGCCGCTGATGTTGTGGATGCCACTGACGTTTGCGACGATCCTCCTCCTCATTCTCGTCGTCTCGTTCCGCTCGCGGGCCGTCGTCTTCTGCCAATACCTCGAGGCGATGACCGGCATCCGGCTCCGTCCCTCCGATGTCCGCCGCGTCTTCAGCGAGCGCGGACAGAACGGCGTGCGCGAGCTCTTCCTCGACCTCATCATCCGCGAAGACCTGAAAGAGGGACCGATCGTTCCGGACGAAGAACCCGAAACCGTCGCCACCGAGTAACCCAGCAACTCAGCAACTCATTTAAGGAGATCCCATGCTTCGTTTACGAACGCTGCTCGTCACGTGCGCGCTCATGCTTCCGCTGATCGCCGGCGCGGCGGAGAAAAGCAGCGACAACATCCTCCCCTTCCACGCGACGGAGAAGACGCTCGCCAACGGCCTCAAGGTCATCGTCGTCCCGACCGGATTCCCGAACATCGTCTCCGTGCAGATCCCGGTGCAGACCGGATCGCGCAACGAAGTCGAGCCGGGCAAGTCGGGCTTCGCGCACTTCTTCGAGCACATCATGTTCCGCGGCACGCCGTCGTATCCGCCCGACAAATACAACGCCATCATCCAGCAGGCGGGGGCGCGGCAGAACGCCTTCACCAGCGACGACTTCACGAACTTCCACACCACGTTCGCGAAAGAGGACCTGGCGAAGATCCTGGAGATCGAAGCGGATCGCTTCAAGCACCTCTCGTACGCGCCCGAGGTCTTCAAGACCGAGTCGCGCGCGGTGCTGGGCGAGTACAACAAGAACTCCGCGAGCCCGATCCGCAAGATCCTCGAAGTGCAGCGCGACGCCGCCTTCACCACCCACACGTACAAGCACACCACGATGGGCTTCATCAAAGACATCGAGGACATGCCGAACCAGTACGAGTACTCGAAGGAATTCTTCAATCGCTGGTACCGGCCGGAAAACGTCACCGTCATCATCGCCGGCGATGTCGATCCGGACAAAGTCATCCCGCTCGTCGAGAAATACTGGGGCGACTGGAAGCCGGGCACGTTCAAGGCGAACATCCCCGCCGAGCCGGCGCCGCAGAAGCCGGTCTACGCGCACGTGGAGTGGCCGTCGCAGACGCTTCCCTGGGTCACCGTCGCCTTCCGCGTCCCGGGCTTCGACGAACACGCGAAGGACATCCCGGCGATCGACACCGCGCTCGATCTCGAGTTCGGCGAAACATCCGATCTCTACAAGCGGCTCGTCGAACAGGAGCAGAAGGTCGACCGGATGTTCGTCTACAACGATCCGCGCGTCGATCCGTCCCTCTACACCGTTTTTGCGCGTGTAAAGGACGGGAAGGATTCGGTCGACGTGCGCGACGCGATCATCGAAACGTTCGCGAAACTGCGCGACAAGGCGGAGCCCGATCAGCGCGTCAATGATGCAAAGTCGAATTCGCGCTATGCGTTCGTGCGCTCGCTCGATACGACCGAGGCCATTGCATCGACGCTCGCACAGTACGTGCATTTCAACCGGTCGTTCAATACCGTCATCAACTATTACAAGCAGCTCGCGGCCTTGACGCCGGCCGATATTCAGAGCACGGCGAAGAAATACTTCACCGACAACGGACTAGTCGTCACGACCTTGTCGAAGGATCCGTTGCCGGCGGATATGACGAAATTGCCGGCCGTCAGCGCGAACAAGAGCCTTCCAGTCACATCCGATTTGCGCGTGGTCAAACAGAAGTCGGTGTTCCCGCAGGTCGAAGTGAAACTGCTCTTCAATGCAGGCTCGTCCAACGATCCGGCCGGCAAGGAAGGTCTCGCCACGCTCGCCGCGGCGATGATCACCGATGCCGGCTCGAAGCCGATGACGACCTCGGAGATGAACCGCGCGTTGTATCCGGTCGCCGGTGTCTGGGGGTCGCAGGTCGACAAGGACATGACCACGATCACCGGCTCGATTCACAAGGACAACTGGCAGAAATTCTTCGATGTCGTCCTGCCGTCGCTGCTCACGCCCGGATATCGCGACGACGATTTCCAGCGCATCAAGGAAACGCAGCTCAATGCCCTCAAGCAGGACCTGCGCAACAACAATGAAGAAGAGCTCGGCAAAGAACGCCTGCAGATCAATCTCTACGCCGGTACGCCGTACGCGCATCCGTCCATCGGCACAGTCGCAGGCATTGAAGCGATCACGCTCGACGACGTGAAGAAATTCGTCGCCGACAACTACACGCGCGGCAATCTGGTCATCGGCGTTTCGGGCGATTTCCCCGACGCGATGCTCGCGCAATTACAGAGCGAGCTCGCGGCATTGCCGGCGGGTGCAAAGGTCGCCGAGGGCAAAAAATCGCTCGCCCCGATCGCAGGACATCAGCCGGTTGGGCTCGAGGTGGAGATCGTGCAGAAGGACACGCGTGCGACCGCGATCTCGATGGGATTCCCGATTCCGCTCACCCGCGACAGTGCCGATTTCGCGGCATTGAACGTCGCGCGCTCGTGGCTCGGGGAACATCGCGCATCGAGCGGCGACCTCTATCAGCGCATTCGCGAAGTGCGCGGCCTCAATTACGGCGATTACACCTACATCGAATTCTTCACCCGCCCCGGCGCGCAGTTCTTCCCGAGCCCGAACATCGCGCGCCGCTCGCAGGCATTCGAGATCTGGATTCGCCCCGTGGTGCCGGTCAATGCGCACATGGCGACGCGACTCGCGCTGTATGAGCTGCAGAAACTGATCGACAACGGCCTGACGCAGGAGCAGTTCGAGACGACGCGCGATTACCTGATGAAAAACACCTACCTCGCCACCGCCACGCAGGACCAGCGCCTCGGCTACGCGCTCGATTCGTGGTGGTTCGGCATCCCCGAGTACACCGACTACATGCGCAGCCAGTACGCGAAGCTGACGCGCGACGATGTCAACAAAGCGGTCAAGAAATACCTCTCGGCGAAAAACATCTCGCTCGTCTACATCGCAAAGGACGCCGAAGGGCTTCGTGACCAACTGCTCAAAGACGAGCCGTCGTCGATCAAGTACGACGCGCCGAAGCCGGAGCTGGCGGAAGAAGACAAAGTGATCGGATCGTACAAACTGAACATCAAGCCGGAAAACGTGAAGATCACGCCGGCCGATGCGGTGTTCGCGAAGTAGGAGCGCGGGCGTCCCGCCCGCAGGCGCCGGGCGTCTCGCCCGGCGCCCATCGTGATCGAGCGGGACGCTCGATCACTGCGGGCCAGAGGCCCGCGCTCCTACTCGCCCAGTTTCTCTTTCAGCGCGTGCAGCTCCGCGGTCAGGGACGCGACCTGTTCTTCGAGCCGTTGCACGCCTGGAGCGCGGGCGTCCCGCCCGCAGGCGCCGGGCGTCCCGCCCGGCGCCCATGGTGATCGAGCGGGACGCTCGATCACTGCGGGCCGGAGGCCCGCGCTCCTATTCGCCCAGCTTCTCTTTCAGCGCGTGCAGCTCCGCGGTTAGGGACGCGACCTGTTCTTCGAGCCGTTGCACGCGGGCGGACAGCGGCTCGCGCGAATCGCTTGCGGACTCCGCCGCAGCGACCGGGGCGTCGTCGATCACCGCGCCGCCTGCGAGGTGGGCCCAGCGTTCTTCCTTCTGTCCCGGTCTGCGCGGCAGCCGCTTCACCAGCGGTTCGGGATGCGACGCCATCTCCTGCAGCTTCGACTCGGCGTCGCTCACGCTATCGAACGAATGCAGGCGATCGCTGCGTCCGCGCATCTCGCCGGCGGTCTGCGGTCCGCGCAGGAAGAGCAGCGTCAGCAGCGCCTTCGCCGGGCGGTCGATGTGCCAAAGCGCGTCGAGGTTGTGGTCGTAGCGCACGGCGCGGCCGCCCATCACCTTCCACACCAGCTTCTCGTCCTGCAATCGATCGAGCGCGCGCTGCACGTCGGATTCCGACAGCTCCATCACCGGCTCGCGATTCGACTTCTGATTGCACGCCGCAACGAGCGCGTTCAGCGTCAGCGGGTAGTACTCCGGCGTCGTCAGCTGCTTCTCGGCGAGGCTGCCGAGGATGCGGACTTCGATCGGATCGAGCGTGCGGGAAAGGCGGGGGCGTTTCTGCGAATCATCGAGCGGCGCGACGTACATGACGGCGCGAATTAAACCGCAAAATGCGGCTCGCGCGCTTCGCGCACCCGGCCGAAGTAATTGTCGACGCGCAGGCTCACGTGCTTCGCGAGTGACATGAACGTGGTCATCTTTCCGCCGAATACATTGATCAGACTCTCGCGGCGGATCACGCGGTACTCGCGTCCGATCGCGCTCGGATTGTCGCTCCGTCCGACGAGCGGACGCACGCCGGCGAACGTCGATTCGATGCCGTCGCGCATGAGCTTCTCGCGAAAGTAGCGATTGAATCGCGCGAGGAGATAGTCGATCTCGTCCTCCGACGCATGCACCGCGTCGGGCGGCTCGGTCTGCACGACCTCGGTCGTCCCGACGAGCGTCGTCGCCTTCCACGGCAGCACGAAAAAAACGCGGCGATCGGTCGCCGATTGCAGCAGCAGTCCGTACTCGCTCACGCGCTTTTTCAGGATCAGATGACTGCCGCGCACGAGCGAGAGCCGGTAGCGCGCGCGGATCCCGTTGTGCTCGAGCAGCTCGTTCATCCACGGACCCGCGGCGTTGATGACCATGTCGAAATGCGACTCGCCGCCGTTCGTCTGCACGAACCAGCCGCTGCTGTCCAGGCGGATGCCGAGGACGGGTGTTCGTTCGCGGATCGTGGCGCCGTCGCGCGCGGCGGAGTGGACGACGGTGCGTACCAGCGCGCTGTCATCGACCTGCGCGTCCCAGTACGAAAAGCCGCCGCGTAATTCGTGCGGCACGAGCGGCGCGCGTTTCAGGATCTCGTCTTTGGTGAGCGAATGATGGCGCGCGATGTTGTGGCGTCCGGCGAGCAGGTCATACAGCGTGAGCCCGATGCGGATCTCGAGTCTGCTGCGCGGACTGTCCGAATAAATCGGCAGGATGATCTCCATCGGGTGCACGAGCTGCGGCAGATTGCGCAGCAGCCACGCGCGATCGCGCAATGCCTCGTGCACCAGTCCGAAGTGCAGCCCTTCCAGATAGCGGACGCCGCCGTGAATCATCTTGGTCGTCGCCGACGAAGTCTGCGCGCCGCACGTCCCTTTCTCGAAGAGGACGACGTCGTAGTCCTTCCGCGCGAGCTCCCAAGTGATCCCCGCGCCGTTGATCCCGCCTCCGATGACCGCGATCCGCATATGAATTCAGAGAGAGAGGGCCGAGTGATAGAGAGGGCCGAGTGATAGAGGAGCATCCTCCCCCTCTATCACTCACTCCCTCTATCACTCCCTCCCTCTATCACTCTCACCCCGCCTCTACCAAAAATACGCCAGGACGAAGCGACCTCGAATTTTGGCAAACCCTTCGCAATGCCTCAATCCGTCATGACTGTGACCTCGATTGATACGCGGCGAGGCGGCGATCTCGCAGTCATGCTGACCGGCGGAGGGGCGCGAGCCGCGTACCAGGTCGGTCTGCTGCGCGGGATCGCGAAGCATTTCCCCGACCTTCGTTTTCAAATCATCACCGGTGTCTCGGCCGGCGCGATCAACGCGATTTTCCTCGCCGCGCACGAAGGCAACCTCACCGAAAAGACCTCGGCGCTCTACGACCTCTGGTGCTCGCTCGAGTGCAGGCACATCTTCCGGTTCGACGTCCGCTCGATGCTGCCGTTCCGGTCGGCGCTCGCCTCGATCCTGCCGCGCAAGCGCTGGTCGGGGCCGCGCGGCGTCGTCGACACCTCCCCGCTTCGCGAACTGCTGACGCGCATTCTCGAGACGCGGCCCGGGCAGCCGATCCACAGCATCGGACGCAACATCGAGAAGGGCTGGCTGCATTCGGTCGCGCTGATGACGCTCGATTACAACACCGGCCAGAGCGTGCGCTGGGTGCAGGGACGGGAGAGCGCCGACATGTACGACGGACCGAACCGCCGCGTCGTCGATACGCATCTGACGCTCGAACACGTGCTCGCATCCGCGGCACTACCGTTCGTCTTTCCCGCGGTGCGCATCGGTCACGAATGGCACGGCGACGGCGGCATCCGTCTCGCGGCGCCGCTCTCGCCCGCAGTGCAGCTCGGCGCATCGCGCGTGATCGCGATGTCGACCGGCTACCAACGCTCGATGGATGAAGCGTCGACGCCGACGGTCTCCGGCTATCCGCCGACGGCGCAGATCCTCAACCAGCTGGTGAACGCGATCTTCCTCGATGTGATCGACGAAGACGTGGCGCGCATGGAGCGGATGAACGAGATGCTGCGACGGCTGGAGCCGGGCGAGCGCGACGGCCTCCGCCCGATCGACCTGCTCGTCCTCCGCCCGCAACAGGACCTCGGCATGCTCGCCGCCGACTACGAGCACTACCTCCCCCGCTCGATCAAGTTCGCGACCCGCGCCCTCGGCGCGAAACAGACCGAGTCGCCCGACTTCGTGTCGCTGCTGATGTTCGAGCCGCACTACACGAAGCGACTGATCGAGATCGGCGAAGCGGACATCGAAACGCAACTGGACAAGGTGCGCGCATTCTTCGGCAACGAAGAGTCGACGGAATCGGCCGCGGCGGCGGGTTAGTCTGCCCCCGTAACCAACTCCTCAGCTTGCCTTGCATTGTGGCGGGACATACATTCC
>DATEZA010000176.1:0-13181 GCA_035255945.1 Thermoanaerobaculia bacterium | reverse complement strand
ACATTGCCAAACATCACGAATCTGAGGCGGCCGTAGCCGATCGCTTTGCGGCGCATCCGCTCAGGCGAATTCGCGAATGGGCAAGTGATGAACGCGAGGGTGCACTTCTACGGGCTGCATGGTTCCGTCAGCGCGACGAAGAAGAATTTGGCGGGTAACGCGCATGGCACCGCCGAATCGTGAGGAGGACCTCAACCTACCCGCCACCGTCACGAGCGGCAATGAAGTTTGGAATGACGTTTCGTGCAAAGTCTGGCTTCCGCGGAAACACGGCGAGCGCCCGATCATTTTTCTTTATCCAACGGGGCCGTACGCGCATCTCCTCGGCCAAGCACCTCCGCCATACCGACTGCGCGCCGAGCTCACCCAACTCAACGGCACGAAGGTTACTGTCCGCGCGGACGAAGTTTGGTTCGACGACGCGAGGACTCGATCGTTCGGCGCAGCGCGCGATGAAACCGTCATTCAGGCAACACCGATCGATCTCCGTGTCACTCGGCGACGAGACGCAGAAACACGCACCTCGTCCGTTGCGGCACGCACGCTGTATCACTTGACGCGATGCCCTCCGATTCGCGCAGCCTCACTGCTACAGGCCTCCTACACCGGCGAGGAGAAGCTGCGCGAGCGATGGACGTTCGACTTCGTACTCACACCTGCAACCACGCTCACGTTCGAAAGAATCTACAAACACGAGCAACGCGATGACGAGCAGATTCAGTGGACGGAACTGATCGCGCGGAAACACCATGACCTACCGGCCGAGGCGCTCGAAACGATCGACCAGGAGACACTCGGTCAACTGGACGACTTGCTCGCTCTCGTTGCCGTCGCGTCGCACTACCGCTCGGCGTGCGTCTCGGTCCACACCACGACGGATGATCTCGATCAATTCAGCGTCTATCGTGGCAACATCACGATCCCGTCGCGCGACCAAGAAGCTGATCCAGTTGACGCTCCGATCGATCGTTCAGAATTCGACCCCTTCTTGCGAGCCGCGTACGACGCGTTTGTCGCGACAGGTCCGCACGAGCTGCTCAGACACGCGCTCTACCTCGTCGGGTCACAAGTCGAGCGAACGCTCGAATCCGAATTCACCGCTTTGTACGCGGCGCTCGAGACGATTCTTCTATGGTACCGGCAGTCGCACCTGATCGAACGGATCATCGAAGACGACACCGTATGGGACACGCTAAAACGCGACACGCGCGCGTATCTGAAAGCCCATCCGCTTCTGGCCGGCAATTCGTCAGAACAAAAACAAAGGCGCGAGTGGATCGCAGGTAAGTTGGGTGAGCTGCGACGCGTTCCGTTCCAAGCAGCCTTTCGGCGATTCTGCAAAGACTACGACGTCCACCTCGATGACCTCTGGCCGCTGTTCAACACCGACAAGGATGACGTGTCTCTGACCGAGATTCGCAACCGGATCGTTCATGGCAGCGTGTTCGACCGCCAACACTCCCAAGCCCTCATCGGCGCCAAGCAGCACATGCGATGGGTCGTGGAACGAGTGCTCATCGCTGTCCTTCGCTGGCCGCTCGACCGCACGCATCTCACTCCCGCTTACCTCGCCGACACGATGACTGCAGTCGCTGAACTAGCAACCGATCGCGCAACACTTCGCCGTCCGGCAACGGGAGACACTGTCGCAAGAGCAGCCGAAGGCGACGCCGCCACTGAGTAGCAAGCGTCGCGTCTGCAACCGCCGAGCGGTCTGCGATCACTCCGCTGGCCTCGCTCTCCAGACACGTCTCACGCATGACGTTCGAGGATCTGCCGCTTCTTCTCCTCGAATTCGTCGGTGTCCTGAAGCCTGTCACATCGATTCCGGGACCCCAGATCTTTCGCTGCTCACCGAACGGCAGAACCCAAAAGTCGTTCAACGTGTCGTCGCTCTCGAAGTGCGCACGGATCTTCGCGTTCAGGAGGATTCGTCGATATGACTCTCTCGCCAGCGCTTCCATCTGCCGCGTCCGCATGTTCGCTATCGCCAACCGCTCATCTTCCGGGTACTTCTGGAGGAACCGATCCCATTCGTGCACGTGCTCGACGTCGCATCGCATTTCATACGACTCGTAGAGAATCTCTTCGGACTTTTTGTTACGAACCCCGAGGGTCTGCGCGCGAGTCTTGAACTGCTTCGTGGTCTTGTACGGATCGGGCCTGATCAACGCCTCGATCGAACGCGTGAACTCGCGCTGCCGATCCTGGCCCACACGCATTTCGAGGCCGTCGCGAAGGATTCGAGCGCCACGCCGGAAGCGAGCGTGCGTGTTCTTCTTCCTCAGTTCCCTCCACACCGCTGACATCTGACCGGCTTCCTCGAGTCGTTCGATCGTGACCGGATAGCGAGGCGACCCCTCGGTGGGGTAATAGTCCTCCAGCTGCACCATCTGCCGAATGTTGACATCGCCGCCGTGAAAAGAACCCTGCACCGCCGACGCGCCACCATACTGAACAACGCCCGACAACTGCAGCAGCCAGAATAAGGTCATTACCTCTTGGAACAGCTCCTTGTGTTCGTCGTCCAGAATCTCCGGCTTGCTGCTCGAAACCCGGCGAAGGAGTATCAGATTCGCGCTGGTCAGGCGCTCAAGCCGAATGGTTCCGATCCAAGATGCCCACACCTTATCAATGCCGGTCGGCAGCTTCGGCAACACCCACGTTCCATCGGAGAGCTGCGCCTCCGCTTTCACGTAGCTGAAGCAGTGATTCACCGCGATGAACGAGAACTTTTCGTTGTTGCTAAACGTGAACGGCATGACACCTTTCTTCCGGCTACGAGGGAGCAGATAGGCGATTAACCAGGCAACGACGACGCTCAGAATCACAACCGCACCGATCGCCATCTTTGCCGTGGGCAACGCTCGGCTGCGGACGCGCCTTCCACCTCGCAGCCTGAGAAGAAGTCCTATCGCTCGGGTCGTGCGGTAAGTCACGCCGTCGGCCGTCGTTGGAGAACGTCGTGCCGTGCGCCGCAGTCGTCAAGTCCTCCGCCACCCATCCGACTTGACGACTGCGCCGCACGACACGTGTGAGGGATTGCAACGACGGCCGACGGAGCGCGACGGCTCGGGCCTCTGGAGCTATCTCTTCCGGCGCTTCGACACGCGCTCCTCGAACTCCTGATGCCGTGCGAGCGCGACCAGGCCGTCGATGGTCGTCACCGCTGCGTCGATGAGCTTCCGGTCGGCCGCGGCCTCCAGCTCGCGCACGCTGGCGCGCAGCCGCACGTCGCGCACTTCGTCGGGCTCTTCCTTCGGCGTGCCGCGCGCGAGCTCGTCGAGACTCACGTCGAGCGCGTCGGATAGCGCGACCATCGTTTCGCCCTCGGGTACCTTCTCGCCGTTCTCGTAGTTCGATATCTGCGAAGGATAGGCGCCGATCGCCTCGGCGAGCTGCGCTTGCGTCATCCCGCGGCGATCGCGGGCGGCGCGGAGACGCGTACCGAACTGCTCACCAAACGTGTTCCCTTGCCCCCTCGGACGGCTCGTTGCCATGCGTCGGAGTATCCGCCCATCTCCGCGCCGTGGCCGTTTGATCGTCGCTCGTTTCCGCATGTCTACCCGAAATAGAATGATTGCATTATACAGAAGATGAACTTATAATTTCCGCTTGACAGGTGTTCGATGAACGGGCGCGGATCACGCCAGATCGCTTTCATCCCACGGACAGGCCGTGTCATCACGGCCGCCGCCTACTGGCTGTCGCCGCGCCACCAGCGCAAGGGATGCTCCGATGTATAAGTCAGAGCCCGACTACGTGACCGGACGGCGCGGTCGCCTCGATCTCTATCCCTGGGTCACGCATCCGCCGTTCTGCGTGTGCGTGCTTTGCCCTACGCACCGGCCGCGCGCGGCGGAGAAGAGCGGCAAGTCGATCGATGAGGTTTGGTCGGCGCCGCTCGACATCCGCATCCGTCGCGACTCGCCATATCCGACGAATCGCAAGCTGTCCGCGGCTGCCGCGCTGCTGCTCAAGGCAGACGAGGAGAAGCGCTTGGCCGAAGCAGTCGCCAAGGCAGACGCGGAGCGCTGCGCACGTCAGACCGCCGTGAGCTTCGGCCACGTCGTTGCTGCTTATCGTCGCTACCTTGCCGCCAACAAGAAGGACTACAGAGGCTCAGGCGCGCTCCTCGACAACATCGAATGGTTCATCGGCACGCGGCGCGATGTCGCAGCGGTCGACATCACGGTTTACCGCGAGTTGCTTTCCGAAGTCTCGGCGATGTCGGCCGAGACTCGCCGGCATTACGCGTCTACGCTGCTCGCGATCCTCAACCACGCGAAGGCGGAGCGCATCATCCCGTCGCATCAGCTCGAGGGTGTACGCGTTCCGCGCGTCCCGCACGATGACGAGCCGCAGCCGTGGTCGCAACAAGAAGTCGCGGTGATCATGGGTCCGGCGATGGCCGAGTTCGAGCGCGAGCAGGCGGCGTGGAACGCGCTCGTGGCGAAGGACAAGAAGCATCGCAGTCTCCGGTGCCCGTCAGCAGTACCGCTGCGCGGCTTCTGCCTCATCGCGTATCTCACGCTCATGCGGCCGAAGAACAACTTTGCGCTCACGTGGGAAGAGCTCACGTTCCACGGTGCGGGCGGAAAGAGCTGGTTCAGGCTCGACCAGCACAAGAACGTGAACAAGGGCATCAAAGCGCGCGGCGGCCTGACCGTGCAGCTCGTCGATTACCTGCTCTCGATCCGCCCGAAGAATGCGCGTGGACTCATCCATCCGAACCCCGCCACGAGCAAGCCGTACACCGACATTCGCAAGCAGTGGAAACGGCTCCTCTCGATCGCGGAGCGGATGCTCGGCTACAAACTGACCGGCAAGCAATCGGAGTTCTTCAACTTCCGGCACTCCGGCGCGTCGCACATCGCGGCCCGTGCGCGCGACGTGAAGCACCTCATGGGCGTCGTGCGGATGATGGGCGACACCTCGCTCACCACCGTCAACAAGCACTACTTCAACATCGACGATCAGATCCCGCAGGAGATCATCGAGGGTTGGAGCGTGCCGGAAGTTGATCTCTTCGACGACGCCTACAGCCTGCCGCTCGCGAGCTGACCGCACCCGCCATGCGTCGCCCGCACGCTCGCTTCACCACGTCTCACGTCGCGGCGGCGCGTCCGCTTTTTGCGCTTCTCCGCGCACTTTTTCTCCGTGGAACACTGCCCGGCGTCCCGCGAATCTCGCATCGCAGCGCGGCTCATTCGTGCGTGTTTTCGCTCACGAAAAAGGCGGAGCTTGCGACTCACCTTGCGACTCGGACGATCGCGCTACCACTGGTAGAGGGGCTGGGAGCGACCCAAGTAGCGACGGATGAATGGGTTGAAGTGGTGCGCCCAGCAGGATTCGAACCTGCGACCTTCAGCTCCGGAGGCTGACGCTCTATCCAGCTGAGCTATGGGCGCATCGTGCGGCGAGTGCGGATTGTATGGGGTGGAACAGCGCCGGGCAACCGCTCATTCTCGCCGATGTTTTACGGACGTTGACACCTCGCTCCTCGCTTTTCGATACGCTAACCATCCCTCCATCAACAGAAAGGATGTGGATGTATGGCGATTCCGGGCGAGGACTTCGTCCATCGGCTGCGCGAGCTGCAACCGACTCTTCTCTTTGCGAAGGTGCTCGACGTGATGTTGACGTCGGCCCGATTCTCGGTGGTCCTCGTGAGCTGGGGTTACGGCACGCCGGGGAATGTCGACCGCGCGGGATTCTCCGTGCTCCGGTTCGATGCACTGGGAAATCTGGTCTGGCAGACGTCGAAGGAGCTTTCGTATCCGGACGGCTCGGAGCGCGGGAAGTGGATCGTCGAGCGCGCGACGATGGTTGAGGCGGAGCATCACAACCTCACCGGCTGCGCCGTGCACGTCATGACCGGTGAACTGATGATGTTCGGCGCCGGCTTCGACAACCCTGCGACGGCTGGCGATCCGCCCGTCCTCGTCTGGTCGAAGCACTATTACAGCGACTTCGTGACGGCGCCGAATGCGCGGATCACGTCGATGGCGAGGATGGCCCGCGGCGGCGACTCCGTTTTCTCCGCCACGCGACTGGGCTTCTCGTACCTCGTCGAGATCGACGATATCGGAAACGTTCAGAAGGCGTGGGAGCTCGCGTCGGTGTGGATCGAGCGGCTGCGCTCCACGCCCGATCCGCGCTTCTTCGCGATCGGCACCTACGCGTTCGCCCCGGGCTCGCCGGAGGGCGCATTGCGCATGGAGTTCGATGCCGGTTCGCTGAAGTTCCTCGATGGCGCGATGTACACCGACGGCTCGCCCGTCTTTCCCCTCCGCTGGACCGACCTCGCCCTCGGCGACAAGGCGTGGTGCTTCGTCGGCCACAAATTCGATGCGGCGGGCAACGAAGTCAGTCCGATGATCGGCTTCACGAATCAGTTCGGATTCATGGAATGGGCGAGCGAGCCGGTGTACGGAAACGATCCGGTCAGCGTGCGCCGAGTGACGAATCATCGCGACGTCATCGTCACGGCCGGTCCGTTCCCGACGACCTCCACGTACGCGGTCTGCGGTGAGGCGGGCAGACAGCCGTGGCTGATGGTCATCAACGAAGACCGTTCGATCCAGTGGCAGAAGAATCTACGCACACCATCCGGCGCGACCGGCCGTTTCGACGCCGTGGCGTGGCCGAGCTACGACCAGGTCCTCGCCGGCGGTCATTACGACATCGCGGCCGTTCCGCGCGGCGTGCTCGACGCATCGCGCACGGTGATCGGACGTGGCAGCAAGGCATGCGGCGTCGAGGCGAACGTGAGTTTTCCGGCGATGAATCTCAAGACGTTCCACCAGTCGACCACGATCCTCGAAAAGAATTTCCTCGATCAGAGCTCACCGCTGTTCGACGGGCCGCTGCTCGAGATCGCGCCCGGCTGCCTCGACATGCAAGGGGATCCGGCGCCGGTGTAGGAGAGTTACGTCCGCACGAGCTTCTCGAATAATCCGTCCAGCGCCAGCGCCGGATCTTCGTGCACGCCCGAATGGACGTCCGAGGTTTGGATGATCGTGCTGCGCGGGGCGACGAGCCAGTGGAAGCGGGCGCGTTGAGGGAGCGTGCCGATGTCGCCGGCGTCGGAACCGCCGGCGCAGATTTTCGGGATGGACGCGAGATAGGTTTCGACGACGTCGATGTCGACGGATGGTGCGAGCACGTTCAGTCGCGCGCGATCGAGCGCGATGCGGCAATCGAGATAGCCGCGGGTCGAGCAGAAGACGATCACGCCGGCATTGAGAAACTCGCCGCGATCGACGCGCGGAACGATGCGCACGATGGCGTAATCAAACACGAAGCGTTCGGGCACGAACGGCGTCCTCCATCCAGAGCCGCGGCGGCTGCAGGCGCTCCAGCAAGTGCTCACGATACGCGGCGCGATACTGCGCGACCGTCGGAAATTGCGGCTCGTCGTGCAGCCACTCATCGGGAATGAGCTCGATGACGCCGGCGATCGCTTCCTCCGTCAACATCGGTGCGAGCTCCGCGTCCGCTTCGGCCAGCTCGCTCGCCCAGCGTAGCAGCACGTGATCGGCGATCTGCGCGAACGGTTTGCGGCTGCGCGACAGCGCGCTCTCCCACTGATGATGAAAGATCAGCGACGCGCCGTGATCGATCATCCAGAGCCTGCGATGCCACACGAGCAGATTGGTGTTCTTCGCCGTGCGATCGACATTCGTGACGAACGCGTCGAACCAGACGATCTTCGATGCGAGCCGCGGCTCGTTCGCGATCGGGAGCGCGACGATCGGATCGAATGTGATGGAGCCCGGCAGGTAGTCGAGCGCGAGATTCAGTCCCGCACTCTTCTGCAACAGCTCCTGGATTTCGGGATCGGGCTCCGTCTTCGCCATGCGCGGATCGAGCTCGGCGAAGACGATCTCGGGGACGGGGAGGCGCAGCAATCGCGCGAGCTCGCCCGATACCAGCTCCGCGATCAGCGCGCGTGTTCCCTGTCCGGCGCCGCGGAACTTGAGGACGTACGTGCCGTCGTCGTCGCCGGCGACGATCGCGGGAAGCGAGCCTCCTTCGCGCAGCGGCGTCACATACTCGGTGGCGGTGATCGTGCGGATCATCGGGCGAAGGATATCGTTATGATCCGGCGCCAATGTCGAAGAAAGAGCTGCTCGCCGCGATCCGCGCCGAGTCCTTTACGAGCCACAACATTCCACTGACTGACAGCGAGTCGACCCTCGGCGATCGCGTCGGCCTGATCGGCGACGACGTGCGCACGAAGGTGATCAAATCCCTCGTCCGCCGCTACACCTCGGGCACTCCGCGCATCCTCGACCTCGGCAGTCTCGAAGGCGGACTGTCGCTGGAGATGGCGCGCGAAGGGTGGGCGGCGGTGGGCGTGGAAGGACGCGAGTCGAATTACCGCAAGGCGGAACTGATTCGCGAGTATCACGCGCTGCCGAACCTCAGCTTCCGCCTGCAGGACGTGAAGACGATCGATCCGCGCGATGGCCTGTACGACGTGATCCTCTGCTGCGGCCTGCTCTATCACCTCGACGATCCGTTCGCGTTCATCGAGACGATGGCGTCGCTGATGACGCCGGACGGTTTTCTTTTTCTCGACACACACGTCGCCGCGGACAACACGATCTACGAATTGCAGTTGTCGCCTGAGACCACGATCGGCAACTACACCGGCCGCTGGTTCGACGAGCCGCAGGGCGGGACGACGCTCGACGAACAGTGGTCCGCGGTCTCCAACACGCGCTCGTTCTGGCCCGACCGCCGCTCGCTGATCCGCGCGCTCTACCACGCCGGCTTTCACGCCATCCACGAGCTCTTCGGCATGTTCGACATCGACGGCGAGTTCGCGCTGCGCGATCAGTACTCGCGCCTTTATCTGTTGTGCCGGCGCGAATGGTAATCAGAACTTTACGAGCTTCGCGGGCAGCATTCGCACGATGAGCGAGATCCAGCGCCAGAACCACGGGACGTAAACCACCGCGCGCCTGGCGAGGATCGCGTCGTGAATCAGCCGTCCCGCGGTCTGCGCGCTGGCGAAGAGCGGGTTCTTACGCACGTGCGAGGTCATCGGCGTGTCGATCCAGCCGGGCTTGATGAAGACCACGTTTGTGCCGCGCGCGCGGAGGCCTTCGCAGTACGTGTCGAGTGCGGCCTTCGCGGCGCCGTAGACGTAATTCGAGCGGCGGCCGCGGTCGCCGGCGACGGAGCCGATTACCGCCAGCGTCTTCGAGCGATTGGCGAAATGCGCGGCGAGTGAGATGAAGGACGTCGCGTTCAGCTCGAACGATGCGGCCTGCGCGGCGGGATCGTCGTCGATGGCGTTCTGATCGGGGAGTGTGCCATGCGCGATCAGCGTGATGTCGATCGATTGCGGCGCGGCGGCGGCGAGCTCCGCGTGGCGCGAGAAATCGGCGAGATCGGCGATGAAGGTCTGCACATCGGCCGCGCCGCGCGCGCGCAGGTCGTCGGCGACGATCGCGCATTTCGCGGCGTCGCGTGCCACGAGAAAGAACGATGCGCCTTCCGCGGCGAAGCAGCGCGCGGTCTCCTGCGCGATGGCGGATGTGGCGCCGAGAATGGCGAGGTTCACGTGACGCGCCTCCAGAACGTCGATGAGAAGCGAGGGTCGACGAATTGTGCGAATCGTTCGAATTGCGGGAACGAGCGGCGGAACGTCGTCGCGGACATGCGCGAGTCTTTTGCGGGATAGACGGCGCCGCCGCCGTCGAGGACCAGCGAATCGAGCTCGTCGAGCAGCGGATGGAGTCGCGGCGCGCCTTCGGCGAAGTCGAAGCAGACGGTGGTGCCTTCGCGCGGGAACGACATGAGTCCCGGCGACGGCAGCGGTCCGAATCGTTTGATCACGGTGAGGAACGATGCGAGGTGCGACTTTGCGACGCGATCGAGTACTTCGGCGACGGAGCCCGGCATCACGAACTGATATTGCAGAAATCCTTTCGAGCCGTAGATCGCGTTCCAGTTCGCAAGCACATCGAGCGGGTAGAAGAACGGATCGAAATCGATGACCTGCGGGTGCGGATGTTTGTTTGCGCGGAAGTAGGCCTCGTTGAAGAGGCGGATGGTGAGGGGGGCGAGAAATGGGGAGACCAGCTTGAGCGGGAGGCGATGGGGTGCGCGGGTGCGTGGGCGCGTGGGCGCTTGGGTGTGATTGCCGCGGAAGAAGATGCCGCGCGGCTCGCGGCCGGCGAAGGAGTCGAACCAGGCGACGGAGTAGTCGTGCGTGGTGTCCGAGGAGCGGGAGAGCTCGTCGAACTCGGATAGCGTGCGGAAGGGGATGCGCTCCGCGAGGATCATCGGGGAGTCGATTTTGCGCAGTTGAATTTGCGCGGACGCGATCAGGCCGGTGAGACCGAGGCCGCCGATCGTGGCGGAAAACATCCCGGCGTTTTCGGCTGGGGAGCAGTGCAGGAGCGAGCCGTCGGAACGGAGCAGGTCGAGCGACAGCACGTGGCGTCCGAACGTGCCGGCGCGGTGGTGATTCTTGCCGTGCACGTCGTTCGCGATGCAGCCGCCGAGGGTCACGAACTTCGTGCCGGGCGTGACGGGGAGGAACCAGCCGCGCGGCACGACGGCGCGCAGGATCGCATCGAGCGACGCACCCGCTTCGCATTCGAGCATGCCGCGCTCCGCATCGAAATGGCGGAAGTGATCCATGCGCGACGTATCGAGCAGCGTGTGGCCGTTGTTCAGGCAGACATCGCCGTAGCTGCGGCCCAATCCGTACGGAAGGACGAGACCGGAATCGGGAAGGGCGGATGGGGGGAAGGAGTACACGACGACATTCGACGGCGTCGACGCGATCGCGCGGCCCCACGATTCGTAGCTCATGCCGCCGCCAGTGCGATCGCCGCGACGAGCAGCGCGACGATGTAGCTCGGGATGTCCTTCGCCGCAACGATGATCGGATCGTCTTCCACCGTGCCGCGATGCGCGAGGAGCCACATGTGCGAGATCCAGTAGAGCAGCAGCGGCGCGATGAGCCACATCAATCGCGGCGATGCGTAGAGCTGCTTCACGCGCTGCGAATCGAGATAGAGCGCGAACACGAGCACGGCGATCATGCCGCAGCTGACGCCGATCGATCGCAGTAGGTCGGCGTCGTCCGCGACGTATCCGCGTCCGCCCGCGGTCGCGCCCTGCGCGGCGAGATGGCGCAGATCGGCGTAGCGCTTCAAGAGCGCGAGGCAGATGAAGAGGAACGTGCAGAACGCCATCAGCCAGTCGCTGACCTCGATGCCGCCCGCCGCGCCGCCGGCGAGGACGCGGATCGCGTAGAACGCGGACAGGATGACGACGTCGACGATCGGGTAGCGCTTCAGCGCGAAGGAGTAGGCGAGGGAGAGCGCGATGTACCCGGCGACGAACATCGCCGCGCGATGCGACGCGAAGTACGCCGCGGCGATGCCTGCGAGGTTCAATACGACGCCGATGGTCAGCGCGGCGCCGGCGGAGATCGCGCCCGATGCGACGAGGCGCGATTTCTTTTTGGGATGCGCGCGATCGTGCTCCGCGTCGCGGCAGTCGTTGATCAGGTAGGTGCCCGAGGCGACGGCGCAGAACGCGGCGAAGACGATGAGCGTGTGCTGCAGCGCGGCGACATCACGCAGGTGATGCGCGAGCACGAGCGGGATGAATACGAGGAGGTTCTTGCTCCAATGCAGCGGGCGCAGCGCGGAGACGATTCGCAAGTCGGGAAATTATAGGATGCGCGCCGTGAGCCGCGCCCGCATCGCCATCGTCACGATCGTCCTGATCTGGATCGCGTTGATGATCAAACTGATGATCGCCGACGTGTGGGACGAAACGAACGGCATGCTCGCCTTCTGCGATCCGGCCCACACGCTCGGATTCAACGTCCGTTTCGTGCTGACGCAGTCGCTCGGCTTCTGGCGTCCGCTGCCGACGTTGATCGCCGCGGTGCTGCTGCACTTCGTCCGCGACTTCGATGTGAACTGGCGCCTGCTCCGCGGCATCGACATCGCGATGCTGCTCGGGGCGGTCGTGTTGTTCCTGCGGGCGATCGAGCGCTGGAGCGAGCGTGATGAGCGACGCGATGTGATCTTCACCATCGCGGTGTTGTTTTCGGGCTCCGCGGTGATCACTGCCGGCTGGTACGCGAACATCTTCGACGCCAGCGCGCTGCTGCTGATCGCCCTCGGTGCGTTTGTTTTGTCGACAGCGGAGCGCGGACATCCTGTCCGCAGCGCTCGGGCGTCTCGCCCGGGCGCGGATCAGTCGCCGAGCGGGACGCTCGACGACTGCGGGCCGGAGGCCCGCGCTCCGATGCGCGCGATCGAAGCCGGCGTGATCTTCGGCCTGGCATTTTTCTGCAAGGAGACGGCAGCGCTCGTCTTCCCGTTCTTGCTGCTGCTCCTCGCCGCGAATCGCATCACCGTCCGCACCGCACTTCGCGCCGGCATCCCCGCCGCAATCCTCGGCGCAACCTACTTCGCGATCCGCGCCCGCATCGTGCCGTTCGGTTCATCGGCCGACGTGCACGGATTTGCCACCGATCTCTATCTGCCGACGCTCATCAACCTCTGCGAAAGCTTCTGGCGCCAGACATTGAAGATGCGCGACTACATCGGCTTCGCATTCTTCGCATTCTCGCTCGCCATGCTGAAGCGCCCGAAGCTCATCGCCGCTGCGCTCGCACTCATCGTCGCCACCTCGGTGCTCTACTGGGGAATGATCATGCCGTACCAGAACGGCGTGCTGTTCTCGCATCTCGATTTCATCGGCCGTCTGTATCTGATCCCGGTCACGCTGCTGCTGGTGATGCTGGCGATGGAGCGCCGCACGGTCGCGATCTGCGTGCTGCTGATCCCGATCCTCATCGGCGCATTCACGACGTATCGCGATCACACGCGAATGCAGCGGACATACAAGCGGCTCTATCGCACGGCGTTGCAGGCGAAGACGAAGCCGCTGATGGTCGACTACACCGAAAAGCCGCTGCACGACACGACGCGCGATGTCGAGGTCTGCGCGTGTCCGCAGGCGCCGGTGAAGATCGACGAGCGGACCGGACAGCTGCTCTTTCGCTGAGCCCGCAACGAAATCGCACGTAACTTGCGCCCCTCACCCCTGCGCCCCTCTCCCCGCGGCGCGGGGAGAGGGAAAAAATGAGGCTATTCGCGGCGGGGGTTGAGCGGCACGCCGTCAACCACGAT
>DATEZA010000175.1:0-31219 GCA_035255945.1 Thermoanaerobaculia bacterium | reverse complement strand
CGTGCGATGCTCGCGCTCGAGCCGCATGCGCACGAAATCGGGTTTGGTCGTCGCTGCGGCTGCGACGGTGAGCTTCATCGATTCGTAGAGGCTGAAGCCGAGGGATGCGCTCGCGGTGAAGCCGACGTGCAGCTTGAACGGGACGGAGATGCCGCTGCCGCCGACGCTGGAGAGGATCGTGACGACGTTCCTCAGATCGTCCTGCACATCGGCCTGCGAGCCGACCTTCGCCTGCAGTCCGAGGTCGACGTTCAGCAGGCCGCTGAAGTCGAGCACTTCGCCGGCGCGGAGTTTCGTCACGTCCGCGAGCTGTGGCAGCGTCGACGATGCGCCGAGTGCGAGGAGCGCGTCGAGGCGTTTCGTCGTGGCAGGCAGCGCGAGATAGTGCGCGTAGCTGAACGACGTCTTGGTCGATGCCGTTGCGGAGACGGTCAGCACTCCCGGTGTCGCGCTGAGGTTCGCGGACGCGGTGAGTGTGCCGCCGGCGTTGAACGCGACGTAACGTTGATCGTCCGCGATCTTGAGCGGCATCGCGCCGAACGGCGAATCCGGCACCTTGCCTTTCGCGAAGATCTGCGCGCTTGCTTTCGCAGACGCTTCGACGGCAACGGGCGTGTCGAACAACACGGGGATCTTGTGTGACCCGGTGTCCACCGAAACACTTTTCTCGAGTCCGTCGTCACCCAGCGGTTGCTCGAGCGCCGTCACATCGGGGAGAACTGCCTGAATTTGTCCGAAGAGATTTCCGATCGAAGTGGCCATGCACTCCCTCCTTTTGGGCGCTGCAGACATGAAGCGGTTGAACTAGGAGAGTGTGCGGGGAGGAGTTTCCCTACCTCCAAATCGAATCTGTCGACGGCCGGGACGGCCGGCGACTGCGGGCGAGACGCCCGCGCTCCTACCCTTACTCGAGCTCGCTCCAGTCGATGGTCGTCGGCAGGTTCGATTTCGCGAACAGCGTCGACAGCATCTCCTGCGGCGAATAGACGCGGATGTCGCCGAATTCGCTCGGGCGGCGGTTCTTCATCGTGAAGAGCGCGCGTTGCGAGGTGTAGTCGAAATTGGCGAAGTAATCGTCGTCCTTCTTCTGATCGAACATCGTTTTGAGGACGCTCAGCTGCGACGCGAGGTGGTCGGTCGGATCGGAGGACGCTGCCGATTTCGACTTCGTTGCGCGGCGCGTCGGCTCGAGTCCGATGGCGATGCGCAGCTCGTCGAGCTCTTTCGCCGCTTTGTCCACCTTCGTCTTTTTCGCCGGCGTCTGATGCGGGAGGAGCAGCGCGGGGATCTTGTTGCAGTTCGCGCGATGGATCGCGTCGCTGCGCGTGATCCAGCCGAGGTTCGTCACGCCGCACCGGGAGGAGACGTTCTGCGTCAGGTTCTCGATGAACGGACGCACCGCCGTGTTGAACGAATCGTCGACGCCGTTGAAGAGATTCAGCACGTAATGGACGCGGAACTCGTCGAGCGTCTGCTGCACCGTGCGCGTGATCGGATGATCGCCGAGGTTCTGGGCGAGATCGTCGGCGAAGGCGTCGAGATTCGTGATCGACGAGTCGTAGACGTCCTCCACCCGATCGATCAGATCGTTGATCAGCTTCCAGTAGTCGATGTGGCTGCCGATCATGTCGTAGAACGGCGATTGCCGGCTGAAGATCAGGCGGAGCTTGCGGAAGAGAATCGCTTTGACGATGTCCGACGCGGCGAGCGTCGCGCTCGGCAGATGCGGCGTGAAGATCAGGATGCCGGAGTTCGAAAACGGCAGGAAATCGATGACGTTCGCATCGAGTCCGGCTCGCATGTCGAGGATCACGTAATCGGCATCGAGGCTGTTGATCGCTTCGATCAGCCGCGCCTTGTGCGCCGCGCCGAAGTTCGTGATCTCGTCGATGAGATGCATCGGTCCGGCGACGAATCCGAACTTGCGGTAGCGCCCTTCCGGATCGAGCTTCGGATCGAGCGGCGTGACGCAATCGTTGAGTGACGCGCCCTTGCGGAAGAAGTGGTAGAGGTCCTTTCCGATCGGCACGTCGATCGCGTTGCGGATCGCCGAGGTGCCGGTGTCGAGGTCGACGAGGACCGTTCTTCCGTGGCGCGACAGCGCGAGCGAGAAGTTGATCGCAAACGTCGTCTTGCCGACGCCGCCTTTACCGGACGAAATAGGAATGATTCGTTTGATGGCCACGGATTCTCGGGGTGCTGAGTGCTGGGTATTCTACGTCGCGTTCTCTACTCGGCACTTCGTTCTGTTCTACAATCGGCGCGCGTGCAAACGTCCCTATTCCGAAAATTCGTATTGTTCGCGGAGCTCGACGAGCGGGAGCTGCAATCGATCGCTACGGTGGCCAAGACGCGCCGCTATGCGAAGGACGACGTCATCTTCCACGCGGACGAGAGCGGCGATGTCTTTTGTCTCATCCGTGAAGGCCAGGTGAAAGTCACGATGATCTCGCCGGAAGGGAAAGAGATCATCCTGTCGATGCTCGGGCCGGGCGATTTCTTCGGCGAGATGGCGCTGCTGGACAACGAGCCCCGCTCGGCGACGGTCATCGCCACCGAGGCGCTCGATGTCGTCACGATCTGGCGCAGCGACTTTCTGCAGATCCTGCAGGAGAACTTCTCGATCACGAAGAAGGTCTTCGCCGAGCTGTCGCGCCGTCTGCGCAATGCCTCGAACCGGATCGAGTCGCTCGCCACGATGGATGTGTACGGCCGTCTCGCGCGCTTCTTCCTCGATCTCGCGGCGCAACAGGGGAAGGTACTCGACAACGGCTACGTCGCGGTCATCCGGCCGACGCATCAATCGATCGCCAACATGATCGGCACGTCGCGCGAGACGGTGTCGCGTCTGATTCACGATCTGATGAAGCAGAACCTGCTGCTGTCGGAAGGAAAGACGATCTACCTGCGGAAGACCGCGCTCGATCAATTCAGGGCAGAAGTATGAACGCAGAAAGCAGACCTCTTTCCGCCCCACTCTGCCTTCTGCCTTCTGCCTTCTGACTTCCGCCCTCCATGCTCACGGTTCCCAACCTCCTCACTCTTCTTCGTCTCTTCCTCGTCCCCTGTTTCCTGGTGGCCTCGTTCAACGACCGTTTCACACTGGCGTTCGTGCTGTTCGTGACCGCCGCGGTGACCGACATCTTCGACGGCATGATCGCGCGCCGCTTCAATCAGCGCTCGCGGCTCGGCGCGCTGCTCGATCCCGCCGCCGACAAAACGATGATGGTCTGCGGCTACCTCTTCTACACGGTCCATTCGAGCGTGAAAGTGCAGATTCCGAACTGGCTCACATTCACCGTCTTGATCCGCGACGTCCTGATCGTCGTGTTCGTGTATCTGCTCTACACGCGCGTGCAGGTGAAGCGCTTTCCGCCGTCGTGGGTGGGGAAGGCGTCGACCGTGACGCAGGCGGTGACGCTCGCCGGGACGATCGCGCTGAACGGCTTTCTGCCGCAGATCGGCCCCTTCTGCGTGATCCTGTTTCGCATCGCGCTCGGCATCACGTTGTACTCGGCGTTCGACTACCTTCGGCGCGGCAGAGGGTTGCTGGAAGGCGGCCTGAACGTCGCCTTGACCAAGGCGGCTGCGGGCCACTAGAATCCGCGTCCCTGCACCGAAATACCGAGTAGGGTCAAGCGGTTGGACAGTTGCCCGAAGCGCCTCCATAGCTCAATTGGTAGAGCAGCGGACTCTTAATCCGTTGGTTCCAGGTTCAAGTCCTGGTGGGGGCACCAAACGAGACTTCATTGAGGATCGAGGTCACCTGCCTCGGTCCTTTTTTATATGCTCTCCCTCGTGCGAAAGTGGCGGAATTGGCAGACGCGCTGGTCTTAGGAGCCAGTGGCCCAAAGCCATGTGGGTTCGAGTCCCACCTTTCGCACCAAGTCTGAAATGCAGAATGCAGAACGCAGAATGAAGAATTGAGAAGAAGCTGTGCGCGAAGCGCCACCGCAATTCTGAATTCTTCATTCTGAATTCTGCATTCGTCCAGCGAGGTACCTGAAACCGATGCTCCTCACCTACACCGACATCTCTCCCATCAAAAAAACCGTCGAAATCGAGATCCCCGCGGATCTGATCGCGAACGAAGCGAAACGCGTCACCAGCGAATTCGCCCGCCAGGCCAAGATCCCCGGCTTTCGTCCGGGCAAAGTGCCGGCCGCGGTCGTGCGCAATCGATTCGCGAAAGAGATTCAGGAAGAAGTGATGAGCCGCTTGCTGCCCGTCACCTTCCGCGATGCGGTTGCAGACAAAGGCGTCGAGCCGGTCGGCGAGCCGCAGCTCGAGCATCTCGATCCGTTCATCGAAGGCGCGGCGGTCAAGTACAAAGCGGCGTTCGAAGTGAAGCCGTCGATCGAGCTCGCGGAGTATCGCGGCCTCGAGATCGCCGAGCCGAAAGTCGAAGTCGGCGACGCCGACGTCGACGCGATGATCGACCGCATGCGGGAGCAGGCGAGCGCGTACCGTCCGGAGACCGAGCGCGGTCTGCAGGACGGCGACTACGCGATCATCGAGATCACCACCAGCGGCGAAGGCGTCGAGTCCGACACGCGCGGCGGACATTTCCGGATGGGCGAAGAGTCGCCGCTGCCGGAGATGCACGACTCGCTCTTCGGCAAGAAGCCGGGCGACACTGCGTCGTTCGATCACACGTACGGCGAAGACGCGAACAACGAAGCGTTCCGCGGCAAGACCATTCATCACGAGATCACGCTGAAGGAGATCCGGGTTCAGGAGAAGCCGGAGGTCACCGACGAATTCGCGAAGAGCGTCGGCGACTGGGACTCGGTCGAGAAAATGCGCGAGCAGATCACGGCCGACATCCGCCGTCATCGCGAAGCCGAAGCGCTGCGCGAAAAGCGCAATCAGGTCAGCGAGCACCTGCTGAAGAGCCACGATTTCGAAGTGCCCGAGGTCCTCGTCGAAGAGGAGCTCGGGAAGTCGCTCAACAACTACGCGCGGTACCTCGCGTCGCAGGGGATCGATCTCGAAAAAGCGCAGATCGACTGGGCGAAGATGCGTGACGACTTCCAGCCGGAGGCGGTCAAGCGCGTGAAACGCTCGCTGGTCCTCGAGGCGATCGCGCGCAAGGAAGGGATCAGCGCCGCCGATGTCGAAGTCGACGCCGAGATCCGCCGCGCGGCCAACGAGCAGCAGCGCGATTTCGCCGAAGTGCGTCATCGCCTGAAGCACGACGGCGGCTACGAAGCGTTGCGCGCATCGCTGACGCAGGAGAAGGCGCTCGACTGGTTGCTGAAAGAGGCGAAAAGCTAGCCGATCGGGTGGGGTTTGAGCCGCGACGGGCGGCGTAGAGTTCGTGACAAGGAGAACTTCATGGTGCTGATTCCGATGGTGGTCGAGCAGACGTCGCGTGGCGAACGCGCCTACGACATCTACTCCCGCCTGCTCAAAGACAACGTAATCTTCCTCGGTCAGCCGATCGACGACACGGTCTCCAATCTGATCATTGCGCAGCTCCTCTTCCTCGAAGCGGAGAATCCCGAAAAAGACATCTCGATCTACATCAATTCGCCGGGCGGCTCGATCACCGCAGGGCTCGCCATCTACGACACGATGCAGTACGTGAAACCCGACATCGCGACGATCTGCCTCGGACAGGCTGCATCGATGGCCGCAGTTCTGCTGGCGGCCGGCCAGAAAGGCAAACGCTACGCACTGCCGAACTCGCGCGTGCTGATCCATCAGCCGCTGATGCACGGCCTCGGCGGACAGGCGACCGAGATCGACATCCACGCCCGCGACATCATGCGCATGAAGGCGCGCATGAATCAGATCCTCTCGAATCACACCGGCCAGCCGGTCGACAAGATCGACCGCGACACCGACCGCGACTACATTTTGCAGGCGCCGGATGCCGTCGAATACGGCCTCGTCGACCAGGTCATCGCCAAGCGCGAATAAACCCAGGGAACCCCGAGTTGACTTGAAGACGGCTCAGGGCAACAATCTCAGAGCGACTCCAGAAAAAGGGACCAATCGGAAATGTCAAAGAAGGGCAACAGCGGCGACGTTCTGCGTTGTAGCTTCTGTAATAAGTCACAACGCGATGTCAAAAAGCTGATCGCTGGTCCCACCGTTTACATCTGCGACGAGTGCGTCGACATCTGTCTCGACATCATCGCTGAAGACCGCAAGGACGAGCCGGGCACACTCGAAGGTTCGGGTCAGCTTCCGAAGCCGAAAGAGATCAAGGAGTTTCTCGACCTCTACGTCATCGGCCAGGAGCGGGCGAAAAAGAAGCTCGCGGTCGCTGTCTACAATCACTACAAGCGGATCGACTACCACCAGCGCAACGCGCGCCAGGACGTCGAGCTGCAGAAGTCGAACATCCTCCTGATCGGCCCCACCGGCACCGGCAAAACGCTCCTCGCGCAGACGCTCGCGCGCATGCTGAGCGTGCCGTTCACGATCGTCGACGCGACCACGCTCACCGAAGCGGGCTATGTCGGTGAGGATGTCGAGAACATCATCCTCAAGCTCTACCAGTCCGCGGGCAACGACAAAGAGAAGACGCAGCGCGGCATCGTCTACATCGACGAAGTCGACAAGATCTGCCGCAAGGGCGACAACCCGTCGATCACGCGCGATGTCTCCGGCGAAGGCGTGCAGCAGGCGCTGCTGAAAATCCTCGAAGGCACCGTGGCCAACGTTCCGCCCCAGGGCGGGCGCAAGCATCCGCATCAGGAATTCATCCAGATCGACACGACGAACATCCTCTTCATCTGCGGCGGCGCGTTCGTCGGGCTGGAGAATGTGATCGAGCGTCGTCTGTCGCAGACCTCGATGGGCTTCGGCGCGAAGATCGCGTCGAAGAAGGACAAGCGCACGGGCGAGCTGCTGTCGCAGGTGCACCCCGAGGATCTGATCAAGTTCGGATTGATCCCGGAGTTCGTCGGGCGTCTACCGGTCGTAGCGACGCTGGGCGAGCTCGACAAAGGTGCGCTCATCGAGATCCTTCGCGAGCCGAAGAACTCGCTGGTGCGTCAGTACCAGACCATCATGGGCTTCGAGAACGTCGAGCTCCGCTTCACCGACGAAGCGCTCGAAGCGATCGCCGAAGAAGCACTCAAGCGCAACGTCGGCGCGCGCGGACTGAAGATCATCATCGAAGAGCTGATGCTCGAGATCATGTACACCATCCCGTCGCAGCACGAGATCAGCGAGTGCGTGATCACGCGCGAGGTGGTCGACAATCGGAGTCAGCCGATCACGCTTTACAAGAAAGCCGGGTAAGCAAATCCCTCACAAGAACACGCAGCGGCCGCGATGGAACACCTCGCGGCCGTTTTTGTTTAATGCCCTACACTAATGGGCGAAGCGCACTCGCCACTCGGTTAGGTAAAAACGCACACATGTCAGAACGCATCCTTCAACTACCACTCGTTCCTCTCCGCGACATGGTCGTCTTCCCCTCGATGATGGCGCCGTTCGTGGTCGGCCGTAAGGCCTCGATCACCGCGCTCGAAGCGACGCTCGCCACGTCCGAGAAGAAGATCTTCCTCGCCACGCAGAAGGACCCGAAGATCGACGATCCGTCGATGACCGAGATCCATCACATCGGTGTCATCGCCTCGGTCGTCCAGAACCTGAAACTCCCGAATCAGAACGTCAAAGTAATGGTCGAAGGCCTCACCCGGGCCGAGATCGTCGGCTGGGCGGAGAGCGACGGTTACGTCACCGTCGGCGTGCGCGAGATCGACACGAAATATCCGCTCACGCCGGAAGTCTCGCAGTACATGCAGAAGCTCGTGGAGATCTTCGAGCAGTACGCGAAGATGTCGCATCACCTCGCCTTCGAAGGGGTGATGTCGACACTGAAGCTCGACGATCCCGATCGCTTCGCCGACACGCTCGCCTCGCACCTCCTCATCACCACGATCGAAAAGCAGCAGCTGCTCGAGACGCCGTCGCCGTACGAGCGCCTGCAGAAGCTGCAGGACTTCCTCGAGATCGAGATCGAAAAGATCAACATCGACAAGCGCATCAACTCCAAAGTCAAAAAGCAGATGGAGCGCGCGCAGAAGGAGTACTACCTCAACGAGAAGATCAAGGCGATCCACAACGAGCTGGGTCGCAAGGACGATCGCTCGGATGAGATCGAGGAGCTCCGCCAGAAGATCGAAGAAGCGGGCATGCCGAAGGAGACGAAGGAAAAAGCTCTGCAGGAGCTGAAGCGTCTCGAAGCGATGCCGGGCGTCAGCGCGGAAGCGACCGTCTCGCGCAACTACATCGAATGGCTGGTCGCCGTTCCCTGGAAGAAGCAGTCGAAAGAGATCAAGGACATCGAAGCCGCGGAGCAGATCCTCAACGAAGATCACTACGGCCTCGAAAAGATCAAGGAGCGCATCCTCGAATTTCTCGCGGTGCGCCAGCTGGTGAAGCAGCCGAAGGGCACCATCCTCTGCTTCGTCGGACCTCCGGGCGTCGGCAAGACTTCGCTGGCGAAGTCGATCGCCCGCGCGACCGGACGCAAGTTCGTCCGCCTCTCCCTCGGCGGCGTGCGCGATGAAGCGGAGATCCGCGGACATCGCCGCACCTACATCGGCGCCTTCCCCGGCCAGATCATCCAGCGCATGAAAAAGGCCGGCACGACGAACCCGGTCTTCCTCCTCGACGAAGTGGACAAGATGTCGATGGACTTCCGCGGCGATCCGAGCGCAGCGCTCCTCGAAGTGCTCGATCCGGAGCAGAACAACGCATTCACCGATCACTACCTCGACGTCGAGTACGACCTCTCGAAGGTCATGTTCATCGCCACGGCGAACGTCGTGCACACGATCCCGGCGCCGCTGAAGGACCGCATGGAGATCATCTCGCTCTCCGGCTACACGCATCTGGAGAAGCTGGCGATCGGCAAGCAGTTCCTGATTCCGAAGCAGAAGGAAGAGCAGGGACTGGAAGAGGCGAAGATCGACTTCCAGGACTCGTCGCTCGAAGAGCTGATCGACTCCTACACGCGCGAAGCGGGCGTGCGCAGTCTCGAGCGCGAAGTCGGCTCGGTGCTGCGCAAGGTCGCCCGGCAGGTGCTGATCGCCGGTCCGGAGTTCTCCATCACCATCGATCGTCCCAAGACGCGCGAGCTCCTCGGCAAGCCGAAGTTCCGCTCGCAGCAGATCAACGATCACGCGGAGATCGGTCTCGCCACCGGACTGGCGTGGACGGAAGTCGGCGGCGAGATTCTGTCGACCGAAGTCGCGCTCTCGCGCGGCAAGGGCACGCTCACGCTGACCGGCAAGCTCGGTGACGTGATGCAGGAGTCGGCGCGCGCGGCGCTGTCGTACGTCCGCTCACGCGCGGAGCTGTTCGGACTCGATCCCGACTTCCACGCGTCGCTCGACATCCACATTCACGTGCCGGAAGGCGCGATCCCGAAAGACGGTCCCTCCGCCGGCATCACGATGGCGACGGCGCTGCTTTCCGCGGTGACGAAGATCCCGGTGCATCGCGACATCGCCATGACGGGCGAGATCACGCTGCGCGGCAAAGTGCTTCCGGTCGGCGGCGTGAAGGACAAGATCCTCGCCGCTGCACGCGCCGGCATCTCGCGCGTGATTCTTCCCGCCGACAACGAGCGCGATCTGGACGAGATCCCGTCCGACGTTCGCGAGAAGATGGAGTTCCACCTCGTCGAATCGATGGACGAGGTGACGACCATCGCGCTCGATGGCACGATTGTTCCATTGACTGCGAAGGAAAAACTCCCGGAGCAGGACAAAGCGATTGAACCGCCGATGACTCACTGACGAGTTGCGAAGTTGCCGGTTACCGAGTTGCCACAAGTGGTAACCGGCAACCGGTAACCGGGTTGACTTCCATCAGAATATCGGCACAATCACCCTCGTTAACTCACACGACAAGCAAGCCTTTCACGATCTCTTCGAAGTAAACACACCGCCTTCTGCACCTCCCCGACTAACAATGACTCTTTGACGTCAGCCGTGGCGTTGCACGAAGAGCAAGAACAATCAGTTGGACATTCGGACAGTACGGTTTGATCGGGCGGTCTACCAGCCCGGCGACGTTCCGCGCGACCGGCGGCCGCAATTCGCCATGATCGGGCGCTCGAACGTCGGGAAGTCGAGCCTGATCAACACCGTCCTGAATCGAAAGGGAATTGCCCGGGTCAGTCAAACTCCGGGAAAGACTCAGGCGATCCACTTCTACCTCATCAACGAGCAGTTTCACATCGTCGACCTCCCCGGTTACGGATACGCAAAAGTTCCGAAGTCGATGATGCAGTCGTGGGGTGAGTTGGTTCGTGGATATCTGGATGGAGCCGACGCGCTCCGGCTGATCTTTCTGCTGCTGGATGCCCGGCGCACGCCGGGCGAGCACGATCTGCGGATGCACGAATGGGCGCAGTCCGCGGGCATCGATTTCAAAGTCGTGCTGACCAAGAGTGACAAGTTGTCGAACAACGAGCTTGCGAAGCAACGCTCGCTGATCGCACACGAACTGCAGGTCGACCCTTCCTATCTGATCCCGTTTTCCGCGGTGACCAAACAGGGAGTCGACCAGGTGAGACGCGAGATCATCTCGCGCCTCTGAGCGAGGAACGAATGGAACAACAGGAAATCGATAACGAAACGACGACGGCGGTCGCGCCTCCGAAACCGAAACGCGCGCCGCGGAAGAAAGCGGCTGCGGCGGTCGAAGAGACCGCGGAGCCGGTGGTAGAGAGTGCGGCCACTGAGAGTGTGGCCCATGAGAGTGTGGCCCATGAAAGTGTGGCCCATGAAAGTGTGGCACCGGCGACCTCGCCGGTGGTAAGGGAGCAAGTCGCCGCCGAGTCGGCGGCGCCACACATCCAAGAGGAGGAAGAGCCGGAGCCGCTGGAAGCAAAGCCCACGAACGGCAACGGTGCAGCGCCGGCAAAACAGCAGGCCGCGGCCGAGACGCTCGACATTCGCATCCTCAAAGAGATGAAGCTTCCCGATCTGTCGAAGGTCGCGAAAGACCTCGGCGTCGAGAACGCGACCGGCATGCGCAAGCAGGATCTGATCTTCGGAATCCTGCAGGCGCAGACCGAGAAATCGGGCCTGATCTTTTCGGAAGGCGTTCTGGAATGCCTCCCGGATGGATTCGGCTTCCTCCGCGCGCCGGAGTACAACTACCTCCCCGGTCCGGACGACATCTACGTTTCGCCCTCGCAGATCCGCCGCTTCGATCTCCGCACCGGCGACACCGTCTCCGGCCAGGTCCGTCCGCCGAAAGAAGGCGAGCGTTACTTCGCGCTGATCAAGGTCGAAGCGGTCAACTTCGAGCATCCCGATACCGCGCGCGAGAAGAACCTCTTCGACAACCTCACGCCGCTCTATCCGCAGCACCGCATCAAGCTCGAAGTGCCGTCGAACATGTCGTCGCGCGTGCTCGATCTCATCGCGCCGGTCGGCAAGGGCCAGCGCGGTCTGATCGTCGCGCCGCCGCGCACCGGCAAGACGATGCTCCTGCAGGCGATGGCCAACGCCGTCACCACGAACCATCCCGAGGTCACGCTCATCGTGCTGCTCATCGACGAGCGTCCGGAAGAAGTCACCGACATGCAGCGCAGCGTGAAGGGCGAAGTCATCTCGTCGACGTTCGACGAGCCGGCATCGCGTCACGTGCAGGTCGCGGAGATGGTCATCGAGAAAGCGAAGCGGCTCGTCGAGCACAAGCGCGACGTCGTCATCCTGCTCGACTCCATCACCCGGCTGGCGCGTGCCTACAACACCGTCGTGCCGCCGTCGGGCAAGGTGCTGTCGGGCGGCGTCGACTCCAACGCGCTGCAGCGTCCGAAGCGCTTCTTCGGCTCCGCGCGTAACGTCGAGGAAGGGGGCTCGCTGACCATCATCGCCACCGCGCTCATCGACACCGGCTCGCGCATGGACGACGTCATCTTCGAAGAGTTCAAGGGCACCGGCAACATGGAAGTGCACCTCGACCGCAAGCTCTCCGACAAGCGCGTCTTCCCGGCCATCGACATCAACAAGTCCGGCACCCGCAAGGAAGAGCTCCTGCTCGAGAAGCCCGAGCTCAACCGCGTCTGGGTCCTGCGCAAGGTCTTCTCGCCCCTCTCGACCGTCGAGTCGATGGAGCTGTTGATCGATAAGCTGGATAAGACCAGGACGAACGCGGAATTCCTGAACGCGATGTCATCGATGTAATGGGTACGCGGGTGCGTGGGTTCGGGGGTACGTGGTGACATAACCCTCGCGCCCACGTACCCTCGTATCCACGCACCCATGGCAAAAGCCAAGCGCTCCCGCATCAAAGACTTCCTCTGGCGCCACTCCGCCGGAATCGCGACGACGATCATGGTTCTCTTCGTCGCCTTCCTCGGCTTCGTCGGCTACACCTACGTCACGGTCACGAAGAAGTTCGATTCCAGCCGGCGCTGGGATCTGCCGAGCCGCGTCTACTCCGACGCTACACAGCTCGTACCCGGCATGACGTACCCGCGCGCACTGCTCGAGCCGAAGCTCAATCATGTCGGCTATCACGAGGTGAAAGAGCGCGTCGCCAATCCGGGCGAGTACCGCTACGTCAACGGCAATCTCGAGATCTACCTGCAGAACTTCGACTATCCGGACATCGAGTTTCACGCGATGCCGGTGATGATCGAGTTCGATGACGCGACCGTCAGCGCGGTGAAGCGCCTCGACGACAGCGCGACGTTGCGCGGCGTGCGCATCGAGCCCGAGCTCATCACGTCGATCTACAACAACGAGATGGAAGACCGGCTCCCGGTGAAGCTCGATGCCGTGCCGCCCATCGTCTACAACGCGATCATCTCCAGCGAGGACAAGAACTTCTTCAACCACAAAGGCGTCTCCATCCGCGGCTCCATCAGCGCGCTGATCGACGACCTCCGGAGCCACTCGATCAAACGCGGCGGCTCCACGCTGACGCAGCAGCTGGTCAAGAACCTCTATCTCAATCCGGAGCGGACGTGGGGACGCAAAGGGCACGAGATCCTGATGTCGGTCCTGCTGGAGCTCCGCTACCAGAAACCGGAGATCCTCGAGGCCTACCTCAACGAGATCTACCTCGGACAAAACGGTGCCGTGCAGATCGTCGGCGTCGAGGAGGCGTCGCAGATCTACTTCGGCAAGCACGTGACGTACTTGACGTTGCCCGAGGCCGCGACGCTGTCCGGAATCATCCCGTCGCCGAATGTCTATTCGCCGCTGACGCACCCCGACCGCGCGAAAGAGCGCCGCGATCTCGTGCTCAGGCTGATGCGCGACCAGGGCAAGATTCAACCGGATCAGTACGACGCCGCGGTCGCCTCGCCGCTCACCGTCAACCGCTTTCCGCGCACCTCGCGCAGCGCGCCGTTCTTCGTCGACCTGGTGATGAAGCAACTGCGCGAGACGTATCCCGAAACGCAGCTCAAGACCGACGGCCTGCGCATCTTCACCACGCTCGACACCGTCATGCAGCGCTCCGCGGAGCAGGCGCTCGACGCCGGCATCGACGGTCTCAACAAAAAATATTCGTACCTGCGCAAGTCGCCCGTGCCGCTCGAAGGCGTGATCGTCACGATCCAGCCCGGCACCGGCTACGTGAAGGCGCTCGTCGGCGGCCGCAATTACTCGAAGACGCAATTCAATCGCGCGATCCAGGCGAAGCGCCAGCCCGGCTCGCTGTTCAAGCCGTTCGTGTATGTCGCAGCGATGGATCCCGCGCGCGAGCACAACGCGCTCACCGCGGCGACTGTGCTCGACGACTCGCCGATCTCCGTCCGCACCGGCAACGCGGTGTGGCAGCCGCAGAACTACGATCAGCGCTTCCACGGACACGTCACCGTGCGCGAAGCGCTCGCGCACTCGTACAACATCCCCGCCGTGCGCGCCGCGATCGACGCAGGCGTGCCGAACGTGGTGAAGGAAGCATCTGCGATCGGCATTCAGAGCCGGCTCGAGCCGTATCCGTCGATCGCGCTCGGCGCCTTCGAAGTCACGCCGCTGGAGATCGCCTACGCCTACTCCGCGTTTGCAAACCTCGGCGTCAAAGCAGAACCGATCTCCATCCTCGCGGTCGCCACGCGCGACGGCAAGCTGCTCGAAAGCCGCGAAGTGAAGATGCGCCGCGTCGCGCCGGCGAACGTCTGCTACGTCATGAATGACGTCCTGAAAGACGTGCTGAACTACGGTTCGGGGGGGAAGGTGCGCGGACTGGGCTTCAACCGCGCGTTCGCCGGCAAGACCGGCACGACCAGCAACTATCGCGACGCGTGGTTCATCGGCTATTCGCCGCGCATTCTTTCGCTCGTCTGGGTCGGCTTCGATGACGGACACAGCGTTCGCCTCGCAGGGGGCGATGCATGCGTGCCGATCTGGACCGCACACATGAACCGGATTGTCGGGACGATTCAGGATGTTGATTGGAAACGTCCGGATGACGTCGTCGAGCGGCAGGTCGATCCGGAGTCGGGCATGCTGGCGACGCCGTACTGTCCGACGACGCGCAGCGAAGTTTTCGCCGCGGGCACGGAGCCGGAATCGGTCTGTCCGATCCACGCCGGCAGCGGCGAAACGTTCCCGTTCGTCCACGACAACCAGCAGATGCAGTTCCCGCAGGCCGAAGGGGCGCCGCCGCCGGAACAGACACAGCGGCCGGTGACGCCGGCAGAGGCAGAGAAGCGGCGCCGGGAGAATGCAGTGCGCCGCTTGCTGCGAAGGATTTTTGGTGATTAATAGCCTCGGAGGCGCGGAGATGGCCGGACAGCAGATAGCAGATAGCAGACAGCAGACAGCAGATAGCAGGAGCACGCCTCCCGGCGACGCCCGCTATCCGCTATCTGCTGTCTGCTGTCCGCTGTCCGCCGACTCGAACGCTCATGACTGACACCGCGATCCAGGCACCTCCGCGCGACCCCGGCTTCATCACGCGGGTCCGCACGCGTCTGCATTCCGCGCTGTTTTACCTCGGCGAGCTCACCAACCTCGGCGTGCAGACCGTGCAGCAGGTGTGGAACGGCAAACAAGAGGGCTCGCTGGTGATCGCGCAGTTCGATCAGATCGGCGTGCGCTCGATGTCGATTGTCCTCATCACCTCGCTCTTCATCGGCATGGTGCTCGCGCTGCAGACCGCGTACTCGCTCGCCGACTTCGGCGGCGCACTCTTCATCGGCAAAGTCGTATCGCTCTCGCTGGTGCGCGAGCTGGCGCCGGTGCTGATGTCGCTGATGGTCGGCGGCCGCGTCGGGGCCGGCATCACCGCGGAGATCGGCACGATGAAAGTGACCGAGCAGATCGACGCCTTGCGCGCGCTGGCGACGAACCCCGTGCGCAAGCTCGTCGTGCCGCGGGTGATGGCAACCACGCTCATGCTTCCGCTGCTCACCGTGCTCGCCTGCTTCGTCGGCATCTTCGGCGGACTGCTGATCGCCGTCGGCTCGCTGCATCTCAACGCGAACTTCTACATCCGCAGCGTGATCGAGACGGTGAAGTACAACGATCTCGCGTCGGGCGTCGGCAAGACGTTTTTCTTCGGCTTCGCCATCGGATTGATCGCCTGCTACAACGGATTGCGGACCAGCGGCGGCGCGGACGGTGTCGGCCGCGCGACCACCGCAACCGTCGTCACGGCATCGATCACGATTTTGATCATGGACTTCTTTCTCACTAAGCTCTTCCTTCTCATCTTCTGATGACCGATACGACCCTCAGCGACCGTCGCGCGGAGCCGCGCGGCACTCCCGACCGCCGCACGCATCGCCGCGAGCCGTTCGTCGAGTTCCGCGGCGTGCACAAGGCGTACGGCACGAAGCAGGTCCTGCGCGGCGCCGACCTAACCGTCTATCGCGGCGAAGTGCTCGTGATCCTCGGCGGCTCCGGTTCCGGCAAGTCGGTCACGCTGCGCCACATGCTCGGGCTCGAAGCGCCCGACTCGGGACGGGTGCTGGTCGAGGAAGAAGACATCACCGATTTTCCGGAAGAGGATTTCTACCGCGTCCGCAAGAAGTTCGGGATGCTGTTTCAGAGCGGCGCGCTGTTCGACTCGATGACGGTCTTCGAGAACGTCGCCTTTCCGCTGCGCGAGCACACGGAGATGGGCGAGGAGGAGATCGCGCGCGCCGTGCGCGAGCGGCTGGAGCTGGTGAACCTGCCGGGCAGCGAGCATCTGATGCCGGTCGATCTCTCCGGCGGCATGCGCAAACGCGTCGGCCTCGCGCGCTCCATCGTGCTCGATCCGAAGATGATCCTCTACGACGAGCCGACGACCGGACTCGATCCGATCACCGCGCAGAAGATCAACGAGCTGATCATCGATCTGCAGTCGAAGCTGAACGTGACCTCGGTCGTCGTCACGCACGACATCCAGTCGGCGTTCTCCGTCGGCGACCGCATCGCATTTCTCAACAAAGGCGTGTTCGAATGGGTCGGCACGATGGACGACGCCCGCGACTCGGCTCACCCGATCCTTCGCGAATTCTTCAAGGCCAGCGCAGTTTCCGCGGCACAACCAACTAAGTGAACGCTATGGCACCTGTACAAAAAGATAAATCGATCCGCGTCGGCCTCCTCGTTTCGGTCGCGCTCGTCGTGTTGATGGTCTTCCTCTTCTTCATCGGATCGGAGCAGAAGATCTTCTCGCGCAAGAACGAATACGAAGTCCGCTTCGACAGCGTGGCCGGACTCGCCGAGGGCAACCCGGTGAAGATCTCCGGCGTCACGGTCGGCGTGGTCAAGGACATCCGCCTGCCGCGCGATCCGAAAGCGAAAGACGTCGACATCTCGCTGATGGTCGATCGCAAATACGCGGAGCGCATCCGCGGCGATTCGCGCGCGCGGCTGAAGAAGCTCGGCCTCCTCGCCGGCGACAACTACATCGACATCACGCCCGGCAGTCCGCGTTTCGATGCACTCGAGCCAGGCTCGATCATCCCTGCACAGCGCCAGACGAACGTCGATCAGCTGATCTCTTCGGGTGAGGACCTCGTCGACAACTTCGTGCAGATCTCCTACTCGCTGAAGAACGTCCTCGCGCGTATCGACCGCGGCGAAGGTGTCCTCGGCGAGCTGACCACCGCTCCGGAAACGAAGCAGCGCATGACCGACACCGTGCTGACGACGCTCAACAAGACGAACGCGCTGCTCACGCATATCGAGAGCGGCAAGGGCGTGATCGGCAAGCTGGTGTACGACGACGAGTTCGCCGATCAGCTCAAGACGTCGCTCAGCTCGAGCGCGACGTCGCTCGCGGCGATCACCGGCAAGGTGCAGAAGGATCTCGACTCCGGCAACGGCGCGCTGCCCGCGCTGCTCAGCGATCCGGAAGGGAAGAAGAAGGTTTACGACCTCGTCGAGAACCTGAAGACGACCTCCTCGAATCTCGCGCTCTTCAGCGCGTCGCTGAAGGAAGGACAGGGACTCGTCCCGCGCCTGCTGAACGACAAGCAGTACGGCGACCAGGCGCTCACCGAATTCCAGCAGCTCGTCCACCAGCTCGACGAGACGGTGAAGAAGATCAACACCGGCGAAGGGACGGCGGGGAAGATCATCAACGATCCGACCGTGTACGAGTCGATCAACGACATCCTCATCGGCATCAACGAATCGAAGATGCTCCGCTGGCTGATTCGCAACCGTCAGGAGAAGGGCATCGACAAGCGCTACGACAACCAGCAGAAAGCCGCCCCCGCACCCCCTCCGTAACCCGGAGTGCGGCGGCCATGCCGCCGCTGCTTCTCGGCAGGGCGGCCATGCCGCCCGGTCGCGCGGCATGGCCGCGCGTCTGTGAGCGGCGGCATGGCCGCCGCACTCCGACGTGAGATACGATGCGCGCCGATTTTGTGTAGGACAACCTCTCAGGTTGTCCCGGGCGACAACCTGAGAGGTCCCGGGCGACAACCTGAGAGGTTGTCGTACACACACACCACCCCGGAGGCTATACGTGCAAATTGCAGTCATCGGGACGGGCTATGTCGGCCTGGTCACCGGCGCCGGACTCGCCGACTTCGGCAATGACGTCACCTGCGTCGACATCGATGTCTCGAAGATCGACGCGCTGAAGCAGGGCAAGATCCCGATCTACGAGCCCGGACTCGAAGCACTGGTCAGCAAGAACGTGCAGGAAGGCCGTCTCGCCTTCACCACCGATCTCCCGACCTCCATCGGTGCCGCGCGCGCGATCTTCATCGCCGTCGGCACACCGCCGCTGCCCGACGGCTCCGCCGATCTTCGCTACGTGCGCAACGTGGCTGAGGCGATCGCGCAGCACATGAACGGACCGAAGCTCGTCATCACCAAGTCGACCGTGCCGATCGGCACCGGCCACATGATCGAAGAGATCCTGAAGAAGGCGGGCAACGGCCACACCGCCGCTGTCGTCTCCAATCCCGAATTTCTCCGCGAAGGCTCGGCCATCGAAGATTTCATGAGGCCCGATCGCGTCGTGATCGGCGCAACGGACAAAGAATCGATCGAGCTGATGAAGGAGATCTATGCGCCGCTGCACTCGCTCGAGATCCCGTTCGTGGTGACGAACGTCGAGTCGTCGGAGCTGATCAAGTACGCATCGAACGGCTTCCTCGCCACGAAAATCTCGTTCATCAACGAGATCGCCGTGCTGTGCGAAAAGATCGGCGGCGACGTGCACGACGTGGCGATCGGCATGGGACTCGACTCACGCATCGGACCGAAGTTCCTGCAGGCCGGTCCCGGCTTCGGCGGCTCGTGCTTCCCGAAGGACACGCTCGCCGTCGCCGACATCGCGCGCCAGTACGGCTACAACTTCCAGATCATCGAAGCAGTGCTCAAAGTGAATCACGACATCAAGGAGCGCATGGTCGACAAGGTCACCGAGGCGCTCGGCGATCCGAGCGGCAAGTCGGTCGCGCTTCTCGGACTCGCGTTCAAACCGGAGACCGACGACATGCGCGACTCGCCCACCATTCCGCTCATCGCCGGCCTGCAGCAGCGCGGCGCATCGATCCGGGCATACGACCCGCAGGCGATGGAGAACGCCAAAACGATGTTCGAGAACGTGACCTTCTGCCGCGATGCATACGACGCCGCGAAAGATGCCGACGCGCTGGTGATCGCGACGGAGTGGAACGAGTTCCGCGCGCTGAACCTCGGCCGCATCAAGTCGCTCGTGCGCGAGCCGCTGATCGTCGATCTGCGCAACGTCTACGATCCGCAACGCATGAAGGCGGAAGGCTTCCACTACTATTCGGTGGGGCGTAAAGCGTGATGGGGCGCGCGTTAATCACCGGCGGTGCCGGATTCCTCGGCTCCCATCTGTGCGAGTTGTTTCTCTCCCGCGGTCATGAAGTGATCTGCATGGACAACTTCATCACCGGCAGCGCGCGCAATGTCGAGCATCTCTTCGGCCGCGACGGCTTTTCCTTCGTCAAGTACGACGTGACGAATTACATCCACGTCGACGGCGCGCTCGATTACGTGCTGCACTTCGCGTCGCCGGCCAGTCCGATCGACTACCTCGAAAAGCCGATCCAGACGCTGAAAGTCGGCTCGCTCGGCACGCACAAGACGCTCGGCGTGGCGAAGGACAAGAACGCGCGGTACCTCATCGCGTCGACGTCCGAGGTGTACGGCGATCCGCTCGTCCATCCGCAGAAAGAGGACTACTGGGGCAATGTGAATCCGGTCGGCCCGCGCGGCGTGTACGACGAGGCGAAGCGCTTCGCCGAAGCGATGACCATGGGGTATCACCGCTTCCACGGAGTCGATACGCGCATCGTGCGGATCTTCAACACGTACGGCGAACGGATGCGCGTGAACGACGGGCGCGTGGTGCCGGCGTTCATCGCGCAGGCATTGCGCAACGAGCCGCTGACGGTGTTCGGCGACGGTTCGCAGACGCGCTCGTTCTGCTACGTCTCCGATCTGGTCGAAGGCATCTGCCGCCTGCTGATGTCGAACGAGACGATGCCGACGAACATCGGCAATCCGAGCGAGATGACCGTCCTGCAGTTCGCGCAGGAGATCAAGCGCCTCGTCGGTTCGAGCGCGCCGATCGACTTCCGCCCGCTCCCTGAGGACGATCCGAAGATCCGCCGCCCCGACATCACCAAAGCGAAGCAGCTCCTCGGATGGGAGCCGGTCGTGTCGCTGGAAGAGGGTTTGACGCGGACGATCGACTACTTCCGCACCGTGGTGCTGTAGTCAGCGGCCCGTCTTCGCCCGGCGCAGATTGCGTTTGAGAACCGGCAGGTGCCCTGTCAGCGGCGTATTCACTTCGCCGCGCGCCAATGCACGAGCGATGTCGTACGTCTGCAGCCCGGCGTCGACGACGCGCGCTTTCCGCGACTCCATCGTGAAGCGCAGCGCCGCGGTGAGCGCTGCGAGCTGATCGGCGACAGGACGAAACGCGTCGAGGAACTGCAGCGTCTCGCGCGCATCGCCGGTGTCGAACTTGTCGACGACTTGCAGCTGTTCGACCTGCTCGACCGCGGCAATCATCGCTGCAATGAAATCACGCGGCACCGTGCGATGCGCGCGGACGCCTTTGCGTGTGCTCGGATGCGGCCTTTCGAGCCGTGGGATGAGCTCCGCAACGGCGTCGACAGCCGCACGAACGCGCTCCGCGATCTTGTCCATCTCTGTGACGGTAGGCGTTTCCTGGACTACGAACGGAATCACTTCAGCCATGATCAACCTCCGCATCCAGTGTGCAGCGCGAAGATGTGCTTTTATGTAACAGGAATGTCACGGCAGGCCAAACTTGTCCCCCCGCGTTCAATTCAAAGGACTTTAGCGTTAGCGCGATGTCTGCGCGCCAGACTGCGATTGTCTCCGCGATCAAATACGAGTCTGAAACGCAGACACGAATGAGTGCCGCCGGCTCATCGCGCTCTGCGCGTCAGAGCGCGCTGTCATCGTTCGTCACACACCGGTCTGCAACGCAGAGAGCGGTTGTCGCGAGACACACTCGCGGCTCTAATACTCTGACGACGATGAAGCTCGCGCCTCTCACCTTCGCAATGTTTATGGCGGCGACGATCGCCCTGTCGGAGCCTCATCCCGGCAACGCCCGCGGCGCGGCTGCCTGCTCGGCGCTCTTCTTCGACGACGGCAATTTCGACGAAGCGAAGTTCTTCTCGAAGCTCGCGAACGAAGAAGCGCTCGTGCCCGAGGCGCTGATCGCGCGGGCTCGTCTCGATATGCACGAAGGTCGCGGTTCATTCGCGTTCATCTTTCCTCGCGAGCTCACCAGCGATCCGGCATTCGGCGCGATTCTGCTGCGCGGCGCTGCGGAGCTCGTCGAGCATGGCAACCTGTGCGATGCATCGACCGCCGTGTCGCTGGCGATTCGCGCCGATCCTTCGCTGCAACGCGTCGCGACCGAGTGGCTCGAGTTTGCAAAGCGATCGCATCCTGCGGCGTCGGTCGCACCGCCGCTTCCGAAGCCGGCGCGTCCCGTCGATGCGGACGAGCGCGAAGCACAATGCCGCGCGCTCGCGCCGCCGCTGTTTCCCGATCCGTTCGACGGTCACGCCGAAGGACGCAAGCCGGAGGAGCACATCTGGCAATCGGGCGAGACGTCGGTTATGGATGTGAAGCCGTGCGTGGCGATCTCGGGATACGTAATCGTTGTTGGCAACGATGGGCGCGTCGAATCGGTGACGTCGAACGAAACGGGACTCATCCCCATCGTGATGAAGCAGCTCTACAAGCCGGCGACGATCCGCGGCGTGCCGGTCCGTTCGGTCACGCACGCCGGCATCGCACGAGGTTGCAGGTAGGATTACTGCATGACGAGCGCGAAAACATGGTCCCGCGAGTGGCGCGTCACTCTCGAATTCTTCTCCGGCTTCGCGGCGACGATCTTCTTCCACCAGCCGGTCGTCTGGCTCTTTCACCAGATCGGCGTCTCGCCGCGTGCGCCGTTCGACATGCACCCGGTGCCGCCGTTCGGCATCCCCTCCGTGATCTCGCTCGCGTTCTGGGGCGGCGTCTGGGGAATCATCATGATCCCGGCGCTCTCGCGCATCCGCAGCGAAGTGTTGTGGTGGATCGCCGCGATCCTCTTCGGCGCGATCCTGCCGACCGCGGTCGCGGCACTGGTCATCGCTCCGCTGAAGCACATGAGCATGCCGCACACGCCGCAGATGGCGCTTTTCGGTCTGACGGTCAACGGCGCGTGGGGACTGGGGACGGCGCTGCTGTTCCGGGCGATTGCGCGGCAGAAGTGACAACAAGTCTGTCGTAAAACATTTGCGTTGTACGACAAGTATGTTGTGTTGCGGGCGACTCGCGGATGCGGAGGGGCGCAGGTGTCGAGTCGGAAATCATCGCGGCAAGTGAAGCCATGTCGTTTGAATTCGCGCAGTCATACTCGGCGCGTTTTCGTTGTACGACGACACGGATCGTGCCTTCGCCAGCTGAACTCTGTGCCACCTATGAAGCCAGAGCTGAAGCCGCACGTAAACGCAAACGCGTGCGCCGTTACGCACGATCGTTTCTTCGCGGCGCAGACCGGTCGAGATGATCGACGCTTTGCGCCGGTCTCGAGCGGTCATCCGCTTCGCTCGTCACTAATTCGGCCACCGCGAGCATCGCCATCATCGAGGGATCGAGCGTTGGAATCACCTGCACGCCGCGACCGCTGCGGCCGCGCTCGTGTTGTTCGCCGGATTCGGGGCGCGGTTGCCGTTGAGACCGTCGCAACCTTCGCCGTCGGCGATGACGTATTTCTTTGACGGTCGCCTGCACCGACGTGGCGACGCCGAGGCGCGATCCGCTACATGCATCTCAGTGCGGTTCGACGGGCACTCGTGAACCGATGGCGCGTGATCATGAGAACCGATGCAGCGATGGACGCTGCGGCAACGACACTCGCGATTTATTTTGTCCTCTCCGTTTATTCGCTAAAGCGAGAGGGGAGGAAGGCCACATCCAGGGTCTTGACAATCAAGATGGGCGTAGTTCCATCATGATGGCGGTTTGTCTCCATGAATCTAGAGCCTTTCAAACACATCCTGGAGGTTTTGTGGCGAGCGCTCGTTCCCGGCGGTGTGTTCGTCATCAAGATCGTGGTCGGGATTGCGGGAGTGATCAAACTGGCCGAAGAGCTCGTCGCGTCTGTAAAACGCCTTCACGAATCACTTTCGCCGGCGGACAGGAAGCGGCGCATCGGCCGGCGAAGGCGATTTGCGGCGCACGTCGTCACCGAGATCAGCGACCTCGATGTCGCGGAAGACTGGAACGATGCCCGGTTCAGTGAACTCGAGGCTGAGGTCGAAGCGGAGGGCCGCCGCCGCACGTGGCTGGGATTCCCGCGTAAAGGAATGCTCAGTCGCGAGCGGTCGCTGTCGGAAGCGCTTCGGAAGAGTCGCGAGAGGCTCATCCTGCTCGAAGGAGAGCCGGGAGCCGGTAAGAGCGTTGCGCTACGGCATCTCGCCATCACCATAGCATCCAGTGCGACGAAGTCCCGTTCGCTGGGTTCGCTAATTCCTCTCTACATCAACCTCAAGTCGATCGATCGCGGCGGTCATAACATCGACTGATCCGCGCCCATGTTCTGAAAGCGTTGAACCGCTCCCACAGTCCCGACGTCGAAGACTTTCTGAATGAGGAGCTCTCCCGGGGACTCGAGGAAGGGACGTGGCTGTTTCTGTTCGATTCGTTCGATGAAATCCCCGACGTATTGAGCGCAACGAGCGCGGACACCGCCGTGAGCGAGTACGCCGAGGCGATTGCGGCATTCCTGGGCTCGATGAATTCATGTCGCGGTATCGTCGCGTCGCGCTACTTCCGCGGTCCTGGCGGAATGGGATGGCCTCGCTTCCGGATTCTCGCGCTCTCCGACGAGTATCGCCGCAGGTTGATCCGGCAGGCTGATCTTCCGGTACAGCTGCGCAGGGATCTAATTGGTCGGCTCGAGATCGCGGAGCCGGCGATCGCTCTCGCCTCGCGGAATCCGATGCTCATCGGTCTTCTCTGTCAGTACCTCCGAAACGGTTATCCGTTCCCCGATCACGTGCATCTCGTGTTCGAGAAATACATCGCAACCCGGCTCGAGAACTACGAAAAGAAGAATCTTTTCCGGCGGTTTGGCATGAGTGCGGAAGATTTACGCAAAGGTGCCGAGCAGGCCGCGTTCTGTATGGCTTCGCATCCGACGCTCGGCCTCAGTCCGCCGCGGAGGGCGCTGGCAACGGCGATGGCGGAGCTTGGATACACGCCTGACATCGAGGCGATGTTCAATGCGCTGGAGTTCGTCAAGCTCGCGCGGAGCGAAGGGATGTCGAGCGACGCAACGTTCACTTTCTCCCATCGCCGGTTCCCGGAGTACTTCGCAACGGCAGTCGTCCTCGATGCACCAGAGGTAGTGACACCCCAGCGATTGGTCACTGATGCACGATGGCGCGAGACGGCGGTTGTGCTGCTGCAAACCCGGACGGCCGAGCGACTCGCCGGGATCCTGTCGACCGTCGAGACGCTTCTCGAGCGCGCGGTGGCGGCCATCGATGCGACGGTCTGGGAGTCTGCGAGCGCCGATGGAGCGGCGAACGAACCGCGATTTGTTCGGGAGTTTTCCTGGCCGCCGCTCGCGCTGCATCTGATGTCCCTGCTGCAGTCGGGATATCAAGGCCGGGCCGCGGCGGCGCCCGAACGTCTTCGCGAGCTGGTCGGGCTGCTCGTCGAAGCCGCAACGCGCGTCGGAGCGCTGCGCGATCGTAAGTGGGCTCTAGAGGTCGCGGGGATTGCGCCGGACCGCGTTCTCGCGCAGGTCATCGGTCGCGCTTTCACGGACGGCAGTCGCTGGCTGGCCGAAGTGGCCTATCGGCAGGCAGCTTTGCTTGCGACGGTCACACCGGAGATTGTCTTTGCGATCCGCGGCGAGTTGATCGACCTGTTCGTGACGCGGCGCCTGAGACGGGAACGCGATGCCACGTTCGCGCATTTGCGACGGCTTCCGCGAAATCGGCATTTCGTGAGAGCGGCTCGCATGCTGACGTGGATTGCGCCGGTCGATGTCGTGCTTCACATCGTGATCGCGCTGAGTGTGGTCATCGCCCAACCGCGATTCATCGCGGACGCCATCGTCTTTCCGGCGTTCTCGCTAGCGGTGACGTACATGAGAAGACGGCAGGTCTGGCGACTGACGGCGGGACCAAAGACATTGTTGAACCTGGTCCCCGTCGTCGGGTTGCGTCTCGCTGCAATGGTCCTCATCGTCTGGCTCAGTCCGCACGTGTTCCGGGTCGCATTTTTCACGGCGTTGTGGCCCGCCTTTGCCGCGTGGATGGCGTTCGTCGGGATTCTTCCGTTTTCACGGTTCAAAGATCCCCTTTTGGCTTTCCTGCGTCACTTGCGTGAGCAGATGTCCCTGCGCGAGGTTTTTGTGGCGGCGGGCTGGTTGCTCCCGATTGGTGCCTTCCTGGCGACGGCGGATCGGCTTGAGTCCTTGATCGACCGTTGGTACCCGCCGGTTATGCGAGCCCCGGTTCGGGACAAACTCGGAGACATCGGTACATATACATTGTTCACGGCAGGGATCGCGCTAATCGTCATCCTGACCTTCGACAGCCTCCGCGATCTGCTGACCTGGCGTGCGCGAGTCGGATCGCTACGTCACGTGACCGATGCGTCCGATCTGGCGGGGTTGATTCGCAGGCTTCGAACCACAAATGGACAAGCAGTGCTCATCGATCACGTGCTGCGCCGGTCCACGATCGATCCGACGTCCGAAAACGAGAACGTAATTCGCGAGTTGGCGATCGAGTTGGAGAACCGGCCGGCCGAGCATTATCGGCGTGCCGCCGAGCTCAAAAAACGGACTCTCCGAGATTCGTGGCGAGACGTGCTCCGATGGAACATGACGATGGATGACATCCGGAATCCGCAAGTCGTCGACGGACTGAACATTCTCGCCGAGCGGTTACGTGTGCGGCGCACCGTGTGAACGATGTCCCGCGATAAACCTTGCTGTCGCGTCGTTCTCAAAACAGGTTTGCGTCGCCGCGGCGGCCGGCTTCGCTGAGCAGCATCCGCGCAAGGACTGCGCGATTGCCTACGCTACGTGCTCTTCTTCGAGGGGCGCGATCGCGCGGCAGAAGTGAATCAGCGCACGATCGTTTCTTCGCGGCGCGGACCGGTCGAGATGATCGACGCTTTTGCGCCGGTCTCGTCCTCGATGAACGTCACGTAGTCCTTCGCCTGCTGCGGGAGGGCGTCATATGACGTGATGCCGATCGTCGACGTCTTCCATCCCTTCACCGTCGTGTAGCGCGGTGTGCCGCGATCGTCGTAGTCGACGCAGACTTTGATCTCGTCGAGATCGTCGAGCACGTCGAGCTTCGTGACGGCGATCTCATCGAGGCCATTGAGCATCGCGCAATTGCGGAGGATCACGAGATCGAGCCAGCCGGTGCGGCGCGGGCGGCCGGTGACGGTGCCGAACTCGTTGCCGCGCGTGCGCAGGTGCTCGCCGGTCTCGTCCTGCAGTTCGGTCGGGAAAGGGCCGGAGCCGACGCGCGTCGTGTACGCCTTCGCCACGCCGATCACTTTGTGGATGTGCTTCGGTGCGACGCCGAGGCCGGTGCAGATGCCGCCGACGCAAGTGCTCGAGGAGGTGACGAACGGGTAGGTGCCGTGATCGACATCGAGCATCGTTCCCTGCGCGCCTTCGAACATCACGCGCTTGCCGGCGCGGATCTGCTCGTTGATCAGCAGCGTGACGTTCGTGATGCGGTCGGCGAGCTGGCGGCCGAAGTCGAGGTAGGCGTCGACGATCTGGGCGACGTCGAACGCTTCGTTTCGATAGATCGCGGCCAGCTCGATCTTGCTCTTCAGTGCGTCTTCATCGAGCAGGTCGGCGACCCGCACGCCGTAGCGGCCGATCTTCGATTCGTACGCCGGACCGATGCCGCGGCCGGTCGTGCCGATCTTCGCGTTGCCCGCCCGCTCCTCGCGCGCGAGGTCGAGCGCCTTGTGGTACGGGAGGATGACATGCGCGCGGTCGCTGATCTTCAGGTTGGAATCGATCGTGATGCCGAGGGCGCGGAGCTTGTCCATCTCTTCGAGCAGCGCGGCCGGATCGATGACCATGCCGTTGCCGAGCAGACAGAGCTTGTTCGCGTGGAGGATGCCGGACGGGATCAGGCGCAGCGCGAAATGCTTGTCGCCGAATTTGACCGTGTGGCCGGCGTTGTGGCCCCCCTGGTATCGGGCGACGACATCGAACGACTCGCAGAGAAGATCGACGATCTTCCCCTTGCCTTCGTCTCCCCACTGCGCGCCGATGACAGCGACATTCCGGTCCATGAGCGCGGGGGAGACTAACACAAGGCGGGAGTGCGGCAGCTTGCTGCCGCTCCTGGATTGCGGCGGCTTGCCGCCGCGCTCATCGGCGCAAGCAAGCAATCCAAGGCCGGCAGCGAGCTGACCGTCTCAAACCGAAAGGATTGAACGCAGAACGCAGAACGCAGAGTGAGAAATGAGAAAGGGAACGACTCGAAACGCGCAGGCTCGCTGATTCTCAATTCTGACTCTGCGTTCTGCGTTCTGCGTTCAATCCCTCATGAGTCCTCGGCAGCAAGCTGCCGCAATCCAAGGGCGGCAGCAAGCTGCCGCACTCCCCTTACCTCGCCATGTACGACAGATCCGGCCGGAACCACACGTCCTTCCGCTCGATGCGGCGCGTCAGCGACATCGCGCGACCCTGCAACGTGCGCAGTGCATCGCCGAGCGCGGCGGTATTCCTCTCATCGGCGGCAGCGAAGTCGGCGGGACTCTGCGCGGGAATCACCGCGACGAGCACCGGCAGATCGTGTCCGCTGAGCGCGGTGTAGATCGAGAACCCGTCGGCGATTTTCTTCTCCTTGAAGAGTGTCACGTAGTCCTTTGCCACCTGCTCCGCCTGCTCCTCGGCGCCCGGCTTCAGGTAGTAGAACTCGAGGCGGGCGAACGGCTCGCGCTCTTCCGGAAGACGCGGAGTCTCGGGCCGGTATGACAGCTCGTCGCGCCGCGCGATGATCGCGGAGTCGTACGACGACATCGCTCCGTTGCCGCGCTTCTGGATGTCGGTCCAGCGCTCGGCGCCGATCTTTTCCTTCAGTTCGCGCCAGTCGTTGTCGATCGTGTCGAGCTGCGCCCAGCTCGCGATCGGCGTCATATAGAGGTAATGGAAGTCGCTGGTCATGTACGTATTCACGACGAACGACGCCGAGGTGAGCTTCTTCTCGCCGAGCGCTTTGACGAGGTCCTTCGTCGCACCTTCGTACTGCGTCATCATCGAAGGATTCACGACCTCTTCGTACAGCGAGTAGAGCTGCGGCTTCGGCGGCTCGGCCGCGAAGGCGGCGAGCGAGATGACGGTGACCAGAACTGCCAGACTGAGGCGTTTCATGCATGCTCCTTTGGCGGGCACCTCCTGTGAAGTGTGACCGCGGTATAGTTGATCGAGTCGAGGGACACTACGATGGAAACACCCGAATCGGTTTCAATTCCGCAGGAACCGGCCCACGTCGCCGATCCCGTCCCCGTTCCGGTGGACGAATTCATCGACGGCGTGCGCCGCTTGTCCGAGGGGCTGATCACCAAGCAGCGGATGTACGACTTCCTCGTTTCGTACACGTTGAAGCCGGAGGACGTCGAGCGGTACAAGCACTGGCTCCCCGAGCGCCACACGCGCAACAAGATCTTCCGCAACGACATGATCGAAGTGATGCTGATCTGCTGGCCGATCGGCGTCACGACGCCGCTGCACACGCACAACGGGCAGCTCGGCTGGATGTCGATGTTCGAAGGAAAGCTGCTCGTCGAGAACTACAAGAAGATCCGATGTAACACGCCGGAGAACGAGCAGGTGGTCGGCATCGACTGCATTGCCGGCGCCACGCAGATCGACATGCAGCACCTTCAGAACGAGCTCGCCATCCCGGGCGGACCGCTCAATACCGTCGATAAGACACAGACCATCCACCGCATCCGCAATCTCTCCGAATGGAACGAGCGCGCGGTCAGCATGCACGTCTATTCGCGGCCGATCGATTCGTGCGTCGTATTCGATATGGATGCGCAGACGTGCTATCGGCGCGATCTCAAGTACGACTACGAATAGATAGCAGAGCGCAGTTGGGCCGACCGCGAGTCTCGCGGCTGCACTCTTCCTCCGCCCGACCCGCTCCGCGTGACGGAAGATCTGTGCCGGCAGGGAAGGCTCCGCTACTGCACACAGGCCGCAGCGGCGCGGCCGAAGTACCCGTTGGGCGGACGAAGAAAGGAGGCCGCTTCGCGCGACAATTCTCGGCGGCCAAAGGCTTCGCTCAGACATTTCATGCAAGCATGGGCGGAGAAGGTGACGTCGTGGTGCCCGGTATGCTATGTGCGTCGATCACCGAATGCCGGTGGCGTTATGATGTTGGCATGAAGGCAGACGCGGGAACGACGAACGTCGGCTACGTGAATTCTAGAGGTCAGGAAGTCACCGAAAGTACGAACGCAAAAGGCACAGACTACCTTCAGTACATCTACGTTCTTCGTTGTAGAACCTGTGGCAACACGTGCGGCGCAAATGGTTCCGATATCCACGCTCGCAGGTGTCCTTTCTGCCAAGGTGGGCGGCCCGGCCTGGAGGTTCCGAGGTGAGTCGGCGTCGTAAGCGCCCGCAGATGCTTGCACCGCAGGCCTGGAACGAACTACTCGCCGACTATGAAGCCGAACATGCTCCGAAGGAAAGAACACAGGTCAATTGGTTTCGCGAGCAGTCATCGATCGGCGAAGCGATCCAAATCGCGGCTCGTGCGGTCGACCGAAATGGCCGCCGTTTCGATCATCAGCGCCGAATTCGCAAGCAGGCAATCGATGCAACTATGAAGGTCCTGCTGGCGAATAGCGCCAATATTGGACATACGAGGAGGTTTGGCGAACTACTCGAACTCTTGGAGCATCTTCTGTCGCCGATAAATGGCATAGGTGAACTGTATTGCTACGACTGTGCGGCGCGAATTGGTGCATACCTTAACATTAGTCCGGATCGTGTTTACCTACATGCGGGAACGCGCAAAGGAGCTCGCGTACTCGGACTCGCGTATCAGAGGCGGTCGTTAGAAGTTACTGAAATGCCTGAGGCGCTTCAGTCTCGTTCCCCACGTGAACTTGAAAACATTCTCTGCATCTACGCGTCTGATTTCACCAACCTGGCACAAGCACGTCCGTGTCGCCGCTGAACCTTGTCGCCGCCCAACTCAAGGTAGCACCTGACGCGGCCCGGCTTCGGTCCGGCGGCCGAGCCGCCTCGCAAAGTCAAAAATCTCACGGCGGCGCGCGGCCTGCATCGCGCGACTCACATGCGTGCACGCCGTGCGCCGCGTCGGCTTCGGCACGTGGGCCCTGGCCGCGCAGGTGAACCCTTAGACCGTTAGGCGGACATCGATTCCTACGCCCGCACGTTTCCCCCGCCCGCGCCGAGCTACGCAGCGTTTCGCAGAGTTGCTCGCCTGCGTGATGGGCTCACGCGTGGCCGACCGTCTGCGCGTAATCAGTTGCGGTTCGAAACAGGTCGTTAGGCGGAGTTGGATTTGGGCTTTGCCCCGCATGCCATGACTGCGCGATCGCGCCCTGAACCTGCGTGTCAAGAGCCCCGAGACATCAATAGTCTCCTCCCCAAGAATCCGGGCAGGTTCGTTCGCGACCGGCCGCGCATCCAGTTTGCTAGAATGTTGACTCGATGAAAGCCACGCTCGAAGAAGTCGAGAACGGAGCATCCGAATACTTCCATCGTGTGATCGACGGAGAGACGGTCGTCGTATACCAGGGAAAGCGTGCCGTGGCCGAGATCCGCCCACTCGCTGAGACCGAAACGCTTCGCCCGGTTGGCTTGGCCGAGGGCGAGTTTGTTGTTCCGGATGACTTCGATGATCCTCTTCCAGACGATCTGCTGGACGCGTTCGAGGGGCGATGAAACTCCTCCTCGATACACATACGTTTCTTTGGTACATTACAAACGATCCGAAGCTTCCCCGGTATGCCTATGACGCAATCCGCGAAAAATCGAATGAAGCATTTCTGAGTGTGGTTTCTGTGTGGGAAGCGCTTGTCAAGTACCAGATCGGCAAACTTCCATTGCCTGGACCTGCTGACGAGTACATTGAAGATCGCCGGGTTGTCCATCGCATCGCGAGTCTGACCCTGGATGCTGGCGATGTGTCGGGTGTTCTGGCATTGCCACAACATCACCGCGATCCATTCGATCGAATGCTTATGTGTCAAGCATTGCGTCATGACCTTAC
>DATEZA010000174.1:0-11823 GCA_035255945.1 Thermoanaerobaculia bacterium | reverse complement strand
CGCCGAATACCGCCTGTCGCAAGGCGCGCTCGACTCCGCCCGCTCCGCGCTCGACGCGCTCGCTCCCGCCGCCCAGAACGAATGCGACGTGCTCGCCGTCCGCCGCAAGCTCGCGCAACTCGAAGGCGCCCCCGCCGTTCCGTCCGCGCTCCCGCAACCGCAGGCGCTCCGCTGGAGCGACACCGGAGCTCTCTCCGTCTGCATCGACACGCAGCGGGAGCTCCTCACATCGATCGAAGCCGCCAAGCCGGCCTTCATCGCGTGGGGCTGGAACGAAGGCCGAAACGGCGTCCTCTACCTCGCACCCGGCCGCACGAACGTCCGCGTCTCGACCGGCAACCGCACGGGACGGCAGGCGTTCTTCGTCCGCACCCTGGCGGGCGGGCCGGTGACGTTGGGGAACGCGGAAATACGATAGCTCTGCGTTCTACGGCTACGACGTAGGAGCTATGCGCAAACAAACGCGGTCCTCGAGCAGTACTGGAAGCTCGGCACGATCTCGGTGCGCGAGGTCCTGGAGAGCCTTCCCTATGACGAGTCGAGTACACCACTCTGCAGACGATCGTGTACCGGCTAGAGGAAAGGCGCGCGGCGGGTGAAGAAGATCGGCAACGCGCACTGTTCGAGCGGGCCATCGATCACAGCGAGTACCGGAACGGCTTGATGCACGACCTGCTCGGTCTCTTCGGCGGCTCGCGGCGTCTGCTCGTTTCGAACCTCACGAGACGGTCGCGCTGGCGCTGAAGGATCTCAAGGCGCTGCAGAGCGCGGCGGAAAGCCGGAGGAAGAAGCGCGATGGTTAAGCGCTACATCGCGATCCATCTGCTCTGGGCCTCGATCGTCTGGATCGCGGCATGGGCGCTCACCACGACGCGTATGTTGTCGGGACCACGCCATCGCTTGCAGCAGGAGTTCCTGCTCATCGATGGAGTCGATGGCGCGACGCGCCTTGCGCGCGAACCTCTCTATGACGTCGACGTGATCAAGGTCGCGATCGACGACAACATGAATCTCGCGAAGGTCGCGGCGCTGGCCGATGAAGCGCACCGCCAGCATTTGAAAATCGCCGCGCATGCGACGAGCGTCACGGCCATTCAGACGGCGATTGATGCCGACGTCGATTCGATCGAGCACGACAACAACGCGACCGAAGAACAATTAAAGACGATGCGCGACAAAGGCATCTTCCTCGACATCACACCGGTTTGGTTCTGGTCGAAGATCCACGAAGCGAGTGCGATCTCGCCCGAGTTCCGCGCGAAGCTCGCTGCGGCTCGTTAAGCGCGTTCTCAAGTCAGGCGTCAAGCTCGCCGCCGGCTCCGATATGTGCTGGTTCGTCCCCGGAATGACGCGCGGCGAAGCATCCGCAGGCATGTTCACGGCGCTGCAGAAGGCCGGCGTACCGCCGCTCGACATCATCCGCGCCGTGACCTGAACGCCGAGGTGCTCGGCTGGCAGGACCGCATCGGCGCCATCGAGCCGGGCAAATTCGCCGACGTCGTCGCGGTGAAAGGCGATCCGCTGGTCGATATCACGGAGCTGCAACGGGTGCGGTTCGTGATGAAAGAGGGGAAGGTCGTGCAGTCGCGTTGAGCCACGTGCACAACGACAGTTTGCAGTCGCAGTGCTGTTCCTGCTTTACTGATCGCTATCTTTCTATAAGGGGGCAGATCATGTGGCGCGCGTCCCGCGTCTTTGCAGCGGTGCTCTTGGCTGCGATGGCCTGCAATCGGCAGCAGTGGCATCCCGCGCTGCGCGACTTGGTCGTCGCTGCTCCTCTTTCTTCGCGGTTCATCGAGCCGCGTCTGAGTGGCGGATTCTGCTGGGCGCCGTACACTGCCTCGTCCGTGACTGGCAATGCCGCGACTCTCAGAGCGGCGGACAGCATCATCAGCGACTCTGCGTCATCCCCGTCTGATGTGGCAGTCGCTCATCTGCTCGCGGGCAACATCGATTCCGCGATCGAGTGTCTGGAAGGAGCCACGCCGAAAAACGCGAACGTCTGGAGTGACCTCGCAGCTGCGCGTTGTCTGATGGCCGCTCGTCGCGACAAACCCGCGGAGCTTCCGCGCGCACTCGCCGCCGCCGACCGCGCCCTGGAGTTCGACCCGGAACTTCTCGAAGCTCATTTCAACCGCGCTGTGATCCTCGAAAAGATGGGTCTCCGGTCGTATGCCGCGGTCGGATGGGCTGCGTACCTGGCGCGTGATTCCGAGACGAAATGGGCGGACGAGGCGCGGATGCGGCTGCGCAAAGATCGACAACAACCACGCCCATTTCGTGCGGACCTACAGGTCGCGGTGGCCGCGGCACGCCGTGGTGACGCCGCTCCTATTGAGGCGCTTGCCCGGCGAAATCCACAGGATGCGCGCGGCTACGGTGATGGCGTGATTCTTCTTCCGTGGCGAGCGGGAGACGCGGACGCGCTGCAAGATGCGCGTTTTCTGGCCGGCGCTATCGTGAATGCCAGTGGCGACTGGTTTCTCGCTGATTATCTGGAAGCAATTCACGATGGTCGCGCGAGTCTCACTGCGTTCGACAAATATGTGAAAGGGCGCGAAGCCTACAGTAAACGAAAGGCCAATATCGCCGAACGGTACTTTCGCACCGCTGCTTCGCTTGCCACGCGCACGCCGCTCGAAAAACTCGCACAGTATTTCGCGGCGAACGCCGCATTCGATCAGGACCGTGTCGACGAATCGGATGTGCTTTTGCGGCGCGTACTATCGGAGACCGACCGTCGACGCTATCCGGGCCTGACGGCGGAAATCGAGTGGCAGCTGGGTCGATGCGACGCATATCGTGGCCGCTGGAGCAGTTGTTTGTCACATCTGACCACGGCACGGTTACTTTTTGATCGATTGCATGAACAGCAACACGTCGCATTCATAGACGCGATCATCGCCGAAGCCTATGACCACATGGGTATGGTCGAGGAAGGCTGGCGTCACCGCACCGTTTCTTGCGACGTTCTCAGTTGTGGAGGTGCCGTTGGCACCGAACGGCTCTATGCGGTCGTGAGCGGCGCCGTGCGAGCGGAGTTACATCGCCGTCAGTACGATGCGGCCCTTTCGCTCGCGACGATGTTCGTCAACCGTCTCCGAAGCGTCGACGAACCGGAATTCCTGACGGAAGCACTGATACGTCGTGCGTATGTTCTGCACCAGGCGGGTCGCGATACACATGCCGCCTCATCCGTCGCCGAGGCACGACAGAAGGCACAGGCGATCCGGGATGAAGTGACGGCGGGGCGTCTCCTGACCGAAGCAGACGTCGTCGATGCGTTGATATGCCGTAGGACCAGTCCCGAAACAGCAGTCCGATTGCTGTCCTCCGCATTGCAGCATTACCAGACAGCCAACGAGTCCATTTGGATAGTGCCATTATTTCTCGAGCGAGGTCGCGCATATCGCCGGTTGAGAGACGATTCGCGAGCTCTAAACGACTTTTCCGCTGCAGTCGCGCAAACCGAACAACAACGTAAGAGCGTCGGACCCGACGATCTGCGATCCGATTTCTTCGACACCGAACCGGAGCTCTTTTCCGAAACTGCCGACCTCCTCATTCAGAAAAAACGCGTCCGGGAAGCTTTCGACATCTTGCAGCGCGCGAGCGCAAGAACGCTCATCGAGCAGCTCGAGCTCCCTCCGCCGGCGACCGCAACAACCGGGGCGATCCAGCGCTCCCTGCGATCCGGCGAGCTGCTGATCGCGTATCAGCTGCTGCCGGACGGTCTCGCCATTTTCACAGTAGATTCCAATGCCTTGCGCGTGCAACGGGTCGATGTCTCACAAGAACGGCTGCGCAATCTCGTCGTGAAGTTTCGGCGGAGTTTGTCTACTGACCGAGCAATCGGCGATGTACAGCGGCACTCCGCAGCGTTATGGCGAGTTCTGATCGGACCGATTGCCGATCGAGTCTCAGCAGCGACCAGTCTCGTAATTGTTCCTGATCGATTTCTTTGGGAGTTGCCGTTCAGTGCTCTGTACGGCCGTCAGTATCTGGTCGAGACGCATGCAATTGCCGTAACACCAGCCCCTTCGCTATTGCTGAGAACCCGCGCCAAACGAATCATCAATTCGGCGCTGGTCGTCGGCGACCCGGAGGTATCTCTACCGAGCTCGCGCATGGAAGCAACGCGGATCGCGAAGTTGTATCGAAACGCCACTCTCCTGGTCGGTGCCGAGGCGTCGGTCCAGTCGTTCGTCAAAGGCGTCGGAGAGGCGGCACTGATTCATTATGCGGGCCACGTACGGGAGGGGCCTCGTATCGCTGGGGTAATTCCGTTGAATTGCCCCGACGGCATCTGCAACGTGACCGCCGTTGAGGTGTCGCACCTGACGATGAATCGATCGCCGACGGTCATTCTCGCTGCGTGCGGTACTCTCCGCGCTGAAACGGAGCACATCGAAGGTGCGCCGAGCCTCGCTCGTGCGTTCCTGTCGGCGGGCGCACCAACGGTCGTTGGAACGCTCTGGAACATTCCCGACGATGCGTCCGGCCGGTTTTTCCTCAGTTTTCACGATCACTTTCGATCGCGATTATCGGCGTCGCATGCGCTGGCAATGACGCAACGCGAATTCATCGCGCGTAGTGACGGTCGATCACACCCGGCGTTCTGGGCGTCTGTTGAAGTTCTAGGTGCGCCGTAGAGAAAAACAACTGCCCGTCCGTCTAGGCTGAATGGGTAGATGGAGGGGTCACATGGACGTTACATTCCTCGGAATCTGTGTTTTCAAGGTGACTGGCTCTACGGCCGAGGCGTTCATGCCCAATGCGACGTCGGGTCTAGGACCACACGTGCCGCCTCATAATGCGGTGGTCGCAGTTCGGCCAGCAACTGTGACGCCCACGAATTGGACTCACACGCAGGCGAGGATTCCAGCGATCGATCCCAATAATGATTTTTGGCTATTCCCGCTCGATGGAGTCAATGTGTCGTTCGCGCCGGCGCCACCGGCTGGCTCCTTTCAGCTTGGGCAACTTCTCCGCACACTCGACGCCACATTCAAGACCTGTCCAGATTTAACAGAGTTAAACACCACTCTCACATCGTCTCTCGTGAGCGCGCACATCGATTTAGGCAGTGGTGCGCTCCGGTCACGGAAGCAGAGAAGCGGCTTGGCGTTTACAGAATTATTGGAACTCGCGAATGACGTGACCGTCACGGCGAAAGAATTCAGCACCGGAACGATCCACTCGTTCAAGGTAACGTCCGCAACACCGATGTTCATCGTGAACATTCACCTCGCTGCCTCTGGCGTACATGACGATGCGGAGCACCTCGCTCTCTATTGCAAAATTCTGGAGGCACCGTTGCAGCCGCCTGCGCCGAATGCACTCGACGTTGCGACGGCGGCAATCGTTCGCCGGCTTACTCGGATCAGCAAAGGTGCGAAAGGAATGGCCAAGTTTCTCGCCAAAAAAGGAAAGCACAAAGATGAGTTCACTCTTGGCACGGGTTGCTCCAACACGCAGTGGCCGTGATTGGAAAGGAGGAAGTCATGGACCTTAGGACGACTTCATACGGCGGATTCGAGGATCTGAGGGTCGTCGCTCGCCCCGACACGTTCGTTTCGCGGGCGGCAGGCGAAGCCCTCCGAGCAAACGGATTCTGGATTCAGGAGAGATTGTCCCAGCATTCATATCGTGTCGGTGTGCGTGAGGAAGATATGCTGAAGGACGAAATCTCCCGAGCGACGCAGTACGGACCGGCATACCGCGATTACGCTACTCCGGGCGACCACGATGATTCGCCATTCGACAATGAATTGCTGCTGACGGACCGCTTCTATGTGACGTTTCGAGGCCCCGCGCAAGACCAGCGACTCGCCGATTTGATGAAGGATCGCTATACGCTCGTGGAGCGCGTATCAGACGACACGGTCCTTTTACAGATGGAGCGCGGCGATGATCCGGTAACGGTCGTTTCCACGCTCGCGAAATCGAATGCTGATCTAGAAATCGAACATGACGCGAACCATCGAATGATGCCGCAGCAGTTGATCATGCCGGAGGACGAGGGTTTCGGTATGCAATGGCATCTGAAGAGTGCTGATAAGGGTGCTATGCGCTGCGACGCGGCTTGGGAACTGCTCGGGCACTTCGGTATGCGCGATGTCGTCATTTGCGTCACCGACGCCGCTTTTGGAATCGAAGACCATCCGGACTTCAGTTCCGCCGATAAGCTCACGGGATTTGCGTACTTCTGCGGTAATCGTCTCATCAGCTCATCGCAGAGTGGGGCAGATCGGCGTGAGCTCAGCGTCGGTAATGAGATGCAGATCGCACATGGAACGTCGTGCGCAGCGGTAGCAACCGCGGATGCCGACGGAAAGTTCAGTGTCGGAGTCGCTCCAGGGTGCGGTCTTTATCTCGTGAGGCTGCCGCATGACGGTGACGGAGAATTGAGCGTGGCCGACTCGCATCTCAGCAAAGTGATTCGTTGCGTTCGCGACAAAGTAGACATCGTTTCGTCTTCGTGGGGCAGCAGTCAGCCGCGGTCATACTGGTCACGTCATGCCCGAAAGGTGCTGCGCGACGCCGCGATAACTGGAGGCCGTCGTGGGAAAGGCCTCATATTTTTGTGGGCTGCCGGCAACACAGATACGCCTATCGCATCGGATTTCCGCTCCGCGTTGGCTGTGCCCTATGAAAAGATCGAAACTGGTTCCGGACCAGTCGCGAGAGAAACTGTCGACATGAAGAAGGACCGACACTTCGTGAACCAGCTTGTGGGCATCCCTAATGTCTTACACATCGGTGCGTCGACAAAGGGAGGACGGCGTGCCCGATATTCGAACTACGGAGCTGGAATCGAGCTCACCGGGCCGAGCGACAATAGTGATGCTCCGTTCTTCGCCGAGTGTTCGCAAATCGATCCTGAACGAATCATTACGTCTACGACCGGCCTGAGTGGTCCTTCGCGAGAAAATCAATTCGGTGGCACTTCGGCCGCAGCGCCCATGGTCGCAGGAGTGGCAGCTCTGACGATTTCCGCCAACGTCGATTTGTCGGCTTCTGAAGTAGTAACGATTCTTCGACAGAGCGCCGAACGCGATTCAGTCGATCTCACGGCCTATCCTCCGATTGATTGTGTGCCGAATACGCGCGACGTGTCGCCAGTCAAACCGTTTGAAATCGGCGCATTCACGAACAACGAACAACATCCGGATGCTCCATGGAGTCCGTGGCTGGGGCATGGCAGAGTTGACGCGTTGAGAGCGGTTGAAATGGCTCTAAGTAAGAAAAAGGATCACCATTGAAGAGACCATGGACGGCGGATGATCGGCGCCACGCTGGCGGAGGAGGTGGGATTCGAACCCACGGTACCGTTGCCGGTACGGCGGTTTTCAAGACCGCTGCCTTAAACCACTCGGCCACTCCTCCGGGATCGCGGATAACAGGACGCTACGGCAAAAGATTCACGTCGAGTGTGATCTTCAGCTTCAGCCGGCGATGGTTCCGCAGCTCGTCGACGGACAGATTGAGCGGAATGCTCACCTCTTTCACCAGCCCGTCGCTCGAGCGGCGCTCGGGGGCGGGCCGGGGCGGGGCGGCGACGGCGGACGGCGCGTTGTCGAGCGCCGGAAGCGAATCGAGGATGCCGGGCGGCAGCGGGATCTCGATCGACGTCATCGGAACCTCCGTTGACGCCATTGCGGCAGGGCCGGGTGTGCTGAAGTAATCCGTTACGTCTTCGAAGGGACTCATCTGAGGTGCCGGTGCAGGAGCGGTCGGCGCCGTCGACCCGACCAGCTCCGTCTCCACCAGCGGAATCGATTCATCCGCTGCCGAGTCGTCGACGAAAAACGCAGGCGCCGGCGAAGGCGCAGTCGCAGCGGCGACAGCCGGACGTGCGGGTGGCGGCGGTGCGGGAGCGGGCGGCTCGTCCTCGTCCCACAGCGAGTCGTTCGCGGTGCGATCCCTCGCCGCGACCGGATTCAGGATCTGGATCTCGCGGTCGATCGGCTCCGAGCCTTCCAGCCCGTACTTCTTCACCAGGTGCGTGAGGACGAGCTGTGTGATCCCCTTCAGCGCCTCTTCGACGCCGATGCCGGTCGTGGCGACCGACTCGAAGATCGGCACGTGCAGCTTGTTGATCGCGTCGTCCATCTCCTTCACGGAGAGCGCGTTCGGGAGATCGCGTTTGTTGTACTGGAGGACAAGCGGAATCTCGCGGATGCGGACGCCCTGGCGCTTCAGGTTGTCCTCGAGGTTCTGCAGCGATTCGAGATTCGCGTCGAGCGCGAAGTCCTGCGAATCGGCCACGTACACGATCCCGTCCGCGCCTTTTAGCACCAGCTGGCGCGTCGAGTTGTAGTAGACCTGCCCCGGCACCGTGTAGAGCTGGAGCTTCGTGCGCATGCCGCGGATCTTGCCGAGGTCGAGGGGAAGGAAGTCGAAGAAAAGGGTGCGGTCCGTTTTGGTCGCCAGCGAGAGCATCTTGCTCTTGTTGTTCGACGGCAACGAATCGTAGATGAACTGCAGATTCGTCGTTTTCCCGCAGAGGCCGGGGCCGTAGTAGACGATCTTGGCGGTGATCTCTTTCGTTGCGTAATTGAAGAGGACCATGTGGATAGGCTCGGTCTGCTGAGGGTAATCCGGGGGTTGGACGCTGTCAAACCACCAGTTTGCTATGATCGTGCTTCGGTTCTTTTACAAGTCAACCCGATCTGGTGAAGGGAAGCCGGTGCGATACCGGCGCGGCCCCCGCCACTGTAACCGGCGACGACTCGAACAACGCAGCCCACTGCAAACGCGGGAAGGGAGTTCGAGAAGGATGACCCGGAAGCCAGGAGACCGACCACCTCGGGCGCTTCAAATTCCATGAGCCGCTTCGGAGGGAAGACGTCATGAAGTCCTTCATCATCATCACTCTCATCGCTGTTTCCGCCATCGCCCAGACGCCGAAAGCGGCTGACGAGATCGTCGTCACTGCCTCGGCCATCCCGGAGACCGTCGAATCGACGCCCGCCAGCGTCACGGTCATCACCGAAAAAGAGATCGAGCAGCACGCGGCGCGCGATCTCGCCGACGTCCTGCGCGAGGTGCCGGGACTGACGATCAGCCGCACCGGCTCGCCCGGGCGCGCGACCTCGCTCTTCACGCGCGGCGCGAACTCCACGCACACGCTCGTGCTCTGGAACGGCATCGAGATCAACAACCCGTACTTCGCCGGCTACGACTGGGGACGCTTTTCGACTGCGGGCGTGCAGCAGGTCGAGATCGTGCGCGGACCGTACTCTGCGCTCTACGGATCGGACGCCGTTTCGGGAGTCGTCAACGTGTTGACCAACCCGGTCAGGAGCGGTTTCCACGGCGACTTCGAAATGGGCGGACATGGCCTGCGCAATGCGATGGCGGGCGGCGATTACGTCACGCAGTCGACGCTCTTCAGCGCGTCGTACGAGCATCGCAACGACGACGGCTTCGCGAAGAACGACGATTTCTCGCAGAACACCGCGAACGTTTTCTGGAAGTGGACCGCGTCGAATCATTTCTCCCTCGGACTCGCCGGCCGCTACACGTCCTACGATCTCGGCATCCCGACGAACCTCAACTTCGCCGGCACGGAACTGATCGCGTCGCCGAATCGCCGCCAGAACGGCACTGAGCGCCAGCTCGCGATCCCGATCGCGCAAACGATCGGCCGCTTCTCGTACGAAGTCGCGCTCTCCGAGAGCAAGCGCAACGACGACTTCAACGATCCGGACGATCCGTACGGCTACGTCAGCGGCTCGACCGATTCGACTACGCGCCGCGCACGCCTCACCACGCGCACGGCGACGCCGATCGGCACGATTGTCGCGGGCGGCGAGTGGGCGCGCGCGACGGTCGTCGACGTGACGAACTTCGGTCCGAACCTCGATCACGACCGCCGCCGTGACAAGTCGTTCTTCATCGAAGACCGCATCGAGCACGAGCTCACTCCCGACTCGCGTCTCGAAGTGAGCCTCGGCGCGCGTCATGACGACTTCGACGAATTCGGCAGCGAGACCTCTCCGCGTCTCGCGGTGGCGTTCGTGCACGGCAGCGGCAAGTTCCGCGCGGCGTACGGCGAATCGTTCCGCGCACCGTCGATCGGCGAGTTGTTCTTCCCGTTCTCCGGCAACGCGTCGCTGCAGCCGGAGCATGGAAAGAGCGCGGAGATCGGATACGACCACGGCGGCTTCTCGATCACGCTGTTCCACGCGAACTATCGCGACCTGATCGTGTTCGACAACGTCTCGTACAAGTTCGCGAACATCGGCGCGGCGCGCTCGCAGGGGGCGGAGATCTCGCTCACGCGCAACGTCGGCTCGAACTACTACTCGAACATCAGCTACACGTATCTCGACACGAAGCAGGACGAGACGGGCGAGGAGCTGCTGCGCCGTCCGAAGCATTCGGGCTCGATGTTCCTCGGCCGCCGCGTCGGCCACACCGACACGAACATCGCGCTCGTGCATACCGGTTCGCGTCTCGATGTGCTGCCGGTTGCGCCGTTCTCGAGCGTGAGCGCGAAGGCGTACACGACGATCGACATGAACATGCAGTTCCACGGCGACCGCTACACGCCGTACGTGAAGCTGGAGAACGCGACGAACGTGCAGTACGAGGAAGTGCGCGGCTATGCATCGCCCGGACGGCGGCTGATCGTCGGGCTACGTCTCGGCATGTAGGCGCGGCCCCTCATCCGGCCCGTCTCGCGCAGCGCGTGTTTGCCGAAGGCGGGTGAGGGGCATTACCCCTCCTCATGCAACGTGTTCATCGCCAGCGTCGTAAGCGTCGCGACGAAGGCGACGAGCGAGTCGTCGCGCGTGCAGAGGTTCAGCGCGGCGACTCGCCCGATCAAGTGATCGGCGAGCGCGCGCACGACGTGCGGCTGCACGCCGGTCCAGTACGCGACTTCGCCGACGATCCTCTTCCGTTTCGCGCGCAGCATCGCCGCCGCGGGCTCACTTCCCTCGGCCGCGAAGATGCGCCGCAGATCGCCGTCGAACCATTGCGGCAACTTGATCGATGGTGCCGGCTGCCGGTTGTAGTGCTCGGCGACGGTGTACATCATCTCCTCGACCGGCGCATCGCGCCGCGACGGCGTCACCAGCGGCGGCTGCGACCCGAGCTCGCGCGCGACACGATCGACATATCGAATCTTGCGCAGCGCCGGCGTGCCTGCATATGCCTCGCGCCACGATGATTGCGGATCGAGCCACACCGCGAACGTCTCCGCGAAATCCTCGTCCGGATGCTTCTGCGCGTACCACCCGGCGATATGCCGCACGAATTCCGTCGCGACGGGGTTCGGCTTGTACGCATCGACGTACGGACGCGAGTACGGACCGAACAGCGCGTGCCACTCCTCGCGCTCGTACAGCCGGTATGCGTAGTTGAACGCGTGGCCCGCTTCGTGGCGCAGGTACATCATCGATTCGTCGCGCGACTCGAGGTTCTCCGCGAGCTCGTTCTCGATCGCCGAAAGTTTCGGGTCGGCGAGATAGAACGGCACGCCGATCACCGGCACGCCCTCGGGACAGCCCCACTCATCGCTGAGATAGACCTGCGGTTTGAACGCGATGCCGCACGCGTCGAGCTCGCGATACAACTGCTCGACGAGCGGCTCGAGCTCCGTCCCTTCGATGCGCAGACCGAGCTCGCTGATGCGCGAGTTGAGCAGGCGCTCCCGCTCCTCGTGCCACGTCATCGCGCGCCTCGCACGCGCATCGGCCGCGACATCGCCAGCTCCACGATGCGCTCGATCATCGCGCCGTAATCGAGCGATCCGTGCCGCGCGGCCATCGCGAACTCCGCGTTCGCATCGAGCCACGGATTCGGATTCAC
>DATEZA010000173.1:0-6061 GCA_035255945.1 Thermoanaerobaculia bacterium | reverse complement strand
CGCCCGCCGCACCTGCATGTACGACAGCTCGCTGTCGCGCGCGCCGGCGAACTCGGTGTCGATCAGATACGCGCTCACGTTCGCCGACAACTTGCGGCTGAGCGTCGCGCGGATGATCGACGAGCCGTCGCGCAGATTGGTGATCGCGATCAACTCGAGGTCGCTCTTCGTGAACGGCACGTCGGCGCGCACGAACGAATAATTGCGGCCCATGCGCAGCGGCGCGTACTCGCGATTCGCGCTGCGCAGATCGATCGCCGCGAGTGCGCGGATCGCATCCCACTGCTTCGATGTGAGGCCGTCGCCGGCGCGATAGAGCTCGGCGACTACGTTGATGTTGTGCGGAAATGTGTACTGCGTCCCGACGACGACGCGCCGTCGCGCAACCTCGGCGTGCAACTCGAGCGAGTCGCCGAACACGCGCGCGGCGCTGATGCCCTGCCATGTACCGTTCCGGTTGCGGTAGTAGTGCAGCGAGACGTCCGTGTCCGCGATCAGGCGATAGACGCGCGCGGCGAACGTCTGATGCTGCATCGCGTACAGCGACACATTCGTCCCTCGCAGAAACAGATCGGTCTTCAGCACATCGACGCCGCGATATGCGGAGCGGCGATCGTTCGGATCGGTCGGATTCTTCGCCGGGCTGATGAACCCGGTCGGATTCCACGCGTAGCCGGTCCCCCACTTCTCGATGATCCGTCCGGCCGTGACATCGAGCCACGGCCGGGGATTGAGTTGCAGGTACGCCTCGCCCGCGCGCACGTGATCGCTCGCACGATCGGACGAATCGGCGCGCAGCTTCAAATGAATCTTCCACGAGCGATCGTTCGCCGCGGCTTCGAGGAACGCCGTCGCATCGGCGACATTCGTCGTGCGCGGAATGCGCGCGACGTTGTCCGGATTCAGCGGCGACCCGGTGTTGGCCGGCGTGAATTGCGATTCCGCGCCGGCCGAGCCGAAGAGCTTGAAAGTAGCGGCGTCGCAAGGCATCACGAGCAGCAGCACGATCGCGATGGGTGCGAGGGTGCGTGGGCGCGTGGGTGCGGAGTGGCCGCCCCCCGAGCCCACGAGCCCGCGTGCCCACGTGCCCACGTTCTTCACCATTTGCCCAGCGAGTCCTTCGTGAACATCTTCTCGGGGTTGTCGTGCGCGGCGAGATTCGTGAACTGCATCACCGTCCTGTTGCCCGTGCGCAGCAGGTCTTCGATCTCCACGCGCTGCGCGTGCTGCGCGTAGTGCGCGCGCTTGATCAGCTTCCCGCTGACGACGTAGAAATCGGCGCGCGTCGGCTCGCTCGATTTCTTGTCCACCCAGAGCCGGATGCGCGCGTACGCGATCGACGGATCCTTCGCCGCGAGGTCGAGCACCCACTGATCGTCCTCAGTGGCGACCGCGGTCGCGTTGTAATCGACCGCGAAGTTCGTCCGCGCGACATCGCCGTTCGATGCCTGTCCCATCAATCGCTGCAACGGCGAGATGCGGATCGGACGGCTCGTCGCCGGCATGTAGATCCACATCGCATCGCGCAGCATCAGCAGGAACTTCCCCTTCTCCGTCGCCGGCGCGACGAACTCGACGACGCTCCGGTCCGACCCCTTCCCGTACACGCGGAACCTGCTCGATTCAGTCTCCGAGCCGCTAGTCGAGGTGAGCGCCACATCGACGGAAAAGCTGTTGAGCGGATTCCGCGCAGCGTCGACCTTCGCCAGAATCGCCGCCCCATCGCCGGCGTACATCGGTAATGCGATCGCAAGTGCGAGCAATAAACGTTTCATGATCATTTCTCCTCGGACAGCGGACAACAGACAGCAGACAGCAGATAGCGGACAGCGCCTTCAGCCTTCTGCCTTCTGCCTTCTGCCTTCAAATGTGTCCCAGCGCATCGACGATCTTCATCCGCGACGCCTTCAGCGCCGGGAGGATCGACGAAATCGTTGCGGTAATGAATGAGACGAGGAACGCGGTGATGAGCACCGGCGGCTGCATCATGATCTCCAGCCGGTAACCGACCGTGTAGCCCGGCGGCGGCGGGAGCATCACGTGGCCGCGATTGATCAGCATCGCGAGCAGCGCGCCGATCGCGAGCCCGAGGATGCCGCCGATCACGCCGATGCCGACGCCTTCCGCGACGAACATCGCGCGCAGACGGCCGCGCGTCGTGCCCATCGCCATCAGCGTGCCGATCTCGCGCGTCCGCTCGAACACCGACATCAGGATCGTGTTCGCCACGCTGAACACCACGATGGCGAAGACGACGATACCGAGGAATCCGAAGATGCCGTTATAGAGCGCGACGACCTGGTGGTAGAAGGGCGCGAGCTGCGACCACTCCTTGATCTCGATGCCGCGCATGCGTGTGGCGATCGCGCTGTGCACCGCGGCCGTGTCGTCGGTGTTGTTCAGAAAGACGAGCAGCTTCTCGACTTTCTTCGTCTGCAGCAGCAGCTGCGCGCCGGCGATCGGCATCTTCACCGCGCGCTCGTCGAACTCCTTCACGCCGGTCATGAAGATGCCGGCGACGCGTACGTCCATCGCGTTCAGCGAGCCGGAGGTCGTAGTGGTCATGATCGTGAGGTAGTCGCCCGGCTTCACGTGCATCGATTCGGCGAGTCCTTTGCCGACCATCACCGCGTCCGATTCGCTGTCGGTGAGATCGGTGCCGGACGTGATGCGCTGGCTGTTCATCGCGTGATCCTTCGCCGGCTCGACCGCCGTCGCAATGAACGTCTCGGACTTGTCGCCGTTCGAGACGAGGCCCATCAGCGTGATCTGCGCGGCCGTCATCTTCACACGCCGATCGCGCTCGATCTCTTTGCGGATCGACGTCACGTCGTCCAGTCCGCGATCGAGCGGCTTCGCCGACTGCGATCGCGCGTAGCCTTCTTTGAAGACCTGCATGTGGCCGATGCGGCCGTGGATCGTCGACTCGCGCAGTCCGTAGAACGTGCGCGCTTTGTAGCCGCCGAAGAGGATCAGTCCGACTGCGCCGAAGACGATCACCGTCAGCGTGATCGCCGAACGGCGGCCGTTACGGAGGATGTTGCGAAGTGCGAGCTTGATGATCATGCGACCTCCTGCTGTCTGCTGTCTGCCGTCTGCTGTCCGGCGATGCGTCCGTCTTTGATGCGCACCACGCGCTCGGCGCGCGCGATCAGCGACGGGTCGTGTGTGGAGAAGACGAACGTCGTGTTCGTGCGCGAGTTGATCTCGGCCAGGAGATCGAGGATGTGCGCGGCGGTGTCGGAGTCGAGATTGGCGGTCGGCTCGTCGGCGAGGACGAGCTTCGGCTCGGTGACCATCGCGCGTGCGATGGCGACGCGCTGGCGCTGTCCGCCCGAGAGCTGATCGGGGCGCTGCTTCGCCTGCGCCTCGATGTCCACTTCGCGCAGCCAGCGGCGCACGCGCGCATCGCGCTCGCGTCGCGGCAGGTTCTGCAGCAGCAGCGGGTATTCGATGTTCTCGTACGCGGTGAGGACGGGGATCAGATTGAATGTCTGGAAGATGAAGCCGAGGGTGTCGCGGCGGAGCGAGGCGAGCCGGTGCAGCGGGATGCGGGTGACGTCGACGTCGTCGACGATGATGCGGCCATCATCCGGCTTGTCGATGCAGCCGATGAGGTTGAGCAGCGTTGTTTTTCCGCTGCCGGATGGTCCGGCGAGCGCGATGAAGTCGCCGCGCCCGATCGACAGATTGATGTCCGTCAGCGCGCGGACTTTCAGCCGCCCCAGCGGGTAGGTCTTGTTCACGCCGGTGAGGGCGATCACGTGGTTGGAAGTCATGTCCATCTCCTTCGATAGCCAATGTAGGCGCCGGAAGGAGTGGGCACATGTGCAGAAGGTGGGAGCGCCGAAACATGACTTTCGGCATGGGAGTGCACATCAGGGATTGAACGCAGAACGCAGAACGCAGAGTCAGAATTGAGAATCACGGAGCCTGCGCTTCTCGGGTCGTCCCTTTCTCATTTCTCACTCTGCGCTCTGCGTTCTGCGTTCAATCCTCTCGCTTTTGCGACTCGAAGCGAAGGCGCGCAAGCAAGCTGCCGCACTCCTCAGATGTGCTTGAGCGAATATCCCAACTTCGCCGCCAGCTTCGTCGCCTGCTCGTAATCCGGCTTCGACAAAATCAAAATCACGTACGAGTCCGAATCGATGTCCATCGTCGCGACGACCAGCCCGTCCTTCTTCGCGTGCGGCGCGAGGGCGCGCAGGATCTTCTCCGTCCCTTCCATCTTCGCCGTCTCGAGCCAGTGCCGCGTGTTGCCGGAGAGGAGCGCGTAGCTCCTGAGCTGCGACAGGTTCCAGTTCACGTCCGCCACATCGCTTCGATGATCGATCTCCGCCGCCACGTGCCGGGTCAGCAAGCCGTCGACGAGCGCGAGCCATGGCAGCGACGGATCGTTCGCGTCGACGTCGCGCTCCTCCGTCTCCGGATGCTGCTGGAGATAGAGCGCGGGCTGATTGAACGCGAGCGCGATGTCGCGCTGCAGCGATCCGTCATCGCCGGGCGCGAGCAGTGTGCTGAGCGCGAGAAGGACTTCCACGACCATGACATCATTTACGCATGAAACGCATCAAACTCGATGAGCACGATCCCGCCGAAACGTCCGGTGTTGACAAGTCCGAAGCAGCGGCGGCGAACGCCGCGATCCAGAAACGAATCGGCGAATTGCAGGAGCTGCTCTACGCCGAGCACACGCAGCGCGTGCTGATCATCCTGCAGGGCATGGACACCTCCGGCAAGGACGGCACCGTGCGCCATGTCATGAACGACTGCAGCCTGCAGGGCGTGCGCGTGGTGTCGTTCAAGAAGCCGACCGAGGAAGAGCTCGAGCACGACTACCTCTGGCGCGTGCACAAGCACGTTCCGGGCAACGGCGAGATCGCGATCTTCAATCGCAGCCACTACGAAGACGTGCTCGTCGTGCGCGTGCACGGCGATCACGGCGAGAAGTACTGGAAGAAGCGCTTCCGTCAGATCAACGACTTCGAACAGATGCTCGCCGAGAACGGCACAACCATCCTCAAGTTCTTCCTGCACATCAGCCCCGAGGAGCAGCGCGAGCGGCTCGAGTCGCGCATCGCCGACCCGACCAAGCGCTGGAAGTTCCAGCACGGCGACATCGAAGAGCGCAAGTTGTGGAAGGACTACATCCGCGCATACGAGGAGGCGATGACCGAGACGTCGACCGAGTACGCGTCGTGGACGATCGTCCCCGCCAATCGCAAATGGTTCCGGAACTACATCGTCGGCAAGACGGTGGTGGATACGCTCGAGAACCTCGGCATGCAGTATCCGGAACCGGATCTGAGCGCGGAGCGGGTGGAATGAACCTTCGTCTGGCTCTTTGCCGCATACAGATTTGATGGAGCGCGGGCGTCTCGCCCGCAGTCGGCGGGCGTCTCGCCCGGCGACATTCTGAGCGATCGGGCGGGACGCCCGCTCGCTGCGGGCGGGACGCCCGCGCTCCGATCACTCGTAACGCAGCGCCTGAATCGGATTCAGTCCCGCCGCTTTGCGGGCCGGGTAGTACCCGAAGAACACGCCCACCGCGCCCGAGAAGCCGACCGACACCAGCATGATCAGCGGCGAGATCACCGTCTCCCATCCGGTGAAATGCCCGACCAGTTTCGCGCCGCTGATGCCGAGGATGAGACCGGCGATACCGCCGAGAATGCCCATCACGATGCTCTCCACGAGGAACTGCGTCAGCACGTCCGAGCCGCGCGCGCCGATCGCCATGCGGATGCCGATCTCGCGCGTCCGTTCCGTCACCGATACCAGCATGATGTTCATGATGCCGATGCCGCCGACGAGCAGCGAGATCGATGCGATCGCCGCGAGCAGCAGCGTCATCACGCGCGTCGAGCTCTCCGCCGCCGCCGCCAGATCGGCCTGATTGCGCACCGTGAAGTCGTCCTGACCGTTGTGCGTCTCGCGCAGCAGCGTGGCGATCTCCTCCTGCGCCGGCGCGATGTCCTGCTCGTTCGCCGTCGACGCGAGGATCTGCGGGATGAACGTCCGTCCCGACAGCGTCTGCGTCGCCGTCGTGTACGGGATCAGC
>DATEZA010000172.1:0-5256 GCA_035255945.1 Thermoanaerobaculia bacterium | reverse complement strand
TTCCTTGGAAAACTGCCCGCACACCCGTGCCCGGCATTGCTGCGATTTTGAGGCCGTTGCTGACCGTATAGGTTGAAAACTTCGGGTCACGTTGCTTGCCGAAGCCTTCGATGACCGCACCTTTGACCGGCCAGCTGAGCGCCCCCTGCACCGCGCGGATGTCGGCGGAAACGGGCTGACCTTCGTGCTGCCTGGCGAGCACATCGACGAGGTGCTCGAGCCGTCTCGCCTTCTCCTCCAGCGTCGCCAGCCTCTTCGCCCCTCCGCTCTCCTCGGCCTGCAGCGACGCGAGCATCTTCTCTTTTTGCGCGTGCGTCGCGGCGACGGCCTGCTGCCGCTGCTGCACGACGACGCGCATCCCGTCGATCTTGCGCTTGCGATCGTCGAGCTCGGCGTAACGCGCGGCGAGCTCCTGCTGCTCTTTCTGGAATCGCGACACGGCGCGCGCATCGCGCGAGACGACGTAGCTCAGCATGGAGATTGCGCCGAGCGGATCGCGATGTTCGTCGATCGCGAGAAACATGCGGATGTAGCTGAGACTGCCGAGGCGATAGAGCGCGGCGAGCCGCTTACCGAGGAACTGCTTCTGCGTCTGCATGCGCGGACCGATCGCGGCGATCTGCGTTTCGATGTCGCGGCGCTCCGCTTCGAGTTGCGCCTGCGCGTCGGTGGCAAGCTTCAACTCGCGCGTGCGGATGTCGAGCTCGAGGTCGAGTGCTTCGAGATCCTGCTGTGCGGATTTGGTCTGCGCGCGGACATCTTCGAGGCGCTGGCGGAGCTGATTGATCTCCGATTTGACGCGATCGAGATCGGATTGGGAGCGCGCGTCGCCGGACAGCAGACAGCAGACAGCGGACAGCAGGAGGAGAACGCTACTTCGCCAGTTCCAGCGCATTCCTGGCCGCCTGCTGTTGCGCTTCTTTTTTCGACGAGCCTTCGCCGCGCGCGGAGAGCTTGCCGATCTTCACTTCGACGATGAACGTCTTGTCGTGGTCCGGACCGACTTGATCGACCACCGCGTAATCGGGCAGCGGGAGACCGCGGCCCTGTGCGAGCTCCTGCAGCGCTGTTTTGTAATCGTGAAAGAGCAGGTCCTGCTCGTCGATGGCTTTGATGTCGTCGGCGAACGCGCGGACGATCAGATTGCGCGCGGCGTCGATGCCGCCGTCGAGATAGACCGCGGCGATCATCGCCTCGAAGAGATTCGCGAGCAGCGATTCCTTCCTGCGGCCGCCCGTTTTTTCCTCGCCGACGCCGAGGAAGATCACGTCGCCCATGCCGTACATCCGCGCCTTCGCGCCGAGGCTGTTCGCACTGACGAGAAACGCTTTCATCTTCGACAGCGCGCCTTCATCGAGCGACGGAAAGTGTCCGAAGAGGAGATCGCCGACGACAAATCCGAGGACGGAGTCGCCGAGGAACTCGAACGTCTCGTTGTGAAGCACGCCGCCGTTTTTCGCTTCGTGCGAGAACGACTTGTGCGTGAGCGCGCGCGTGAGGAGGTCGCGATTGCTGAACGTATAGCCGATGCGTTCTTCGAATGCGCTCAGGTCGGACACTCGGAAGGGATTTTACCGGAGTGCGGCGGCCATGCCGCCGCTGGTTTTTGTGCGGCGGCCATGCCGCCGCGGGGGCGCGCGGCATGGCCGCGCGTCCGAAGAGCGGCGGCATGGCCGCCGCACTCCTAGCGCAATGCCTGCTTCGCGGTCTTGATCTCCTCGGCGTATCGCGCGGGGGGCGCCGTGCGCACGAAACGCTGCAACGCATCGCGGGCGGCAGCGACATGGCCCGCGCGGCCTTCCACCAGTCCGATGTTGAACAGCGCGTCGTACTGCCGCGGATCGACCTTCACCGCCAGCTGCCAGTACTCGACGGCGTGCGGGAAATCGTTCTCGCGCGCGTACACGACGCCGCGCGTGTTGAGCGCGAGTGGCAATCGCGGGTTGAGCGCGAGCGCGCGATCGAGGTTCTGCTGCGCGCCGGCGAGATCGTCGCGACGCAGCGCGGTGATGCCGAGGTTCTGCAGCGCCGGCGCATTGTTCGGATCGGTTTGCAGGACGCGATTGAAGACGGACATCGCCTCGTCGAAACGACCCTGATCAGCGAGCGCGATGCCGTACGCATTCAAAGCATCGATGTTGCCCGACATCGGCGCGAGGATCTGCGCCGCTTCTGCGCTGCGCCCCGTTTCACTGAGCAGGAGCGCGAGCTGCACCTTCGCATCATCCGATTTGAGCCGGCGATAAATCGCGATCGCTTCGCCGACATGCTCGCTCTGCTGCAGCGTGAACGCGAGCAGCTCGAGTCCGGCAGGCATGTCGGGCTGCGCGCGCACGACCTCGCGCGCGAGCGCCACCGACTTCGCAATCTCGCCACGCTCGTACGCATCGATGACGCCGTGCATCTTCGTGTCGACGGCGATGAGGTTCTTCGGATCGTCGTTCGGACCGTAGCTCGCCTTTTGATTCGCGTTGCCCGCCACGTAGCCGAGGCTGCGCAGCTGCGCGGCATCCTCGGCGGACACTTGCGAGCGGGCGACAGGCTGAGAGCCTGTCGTACACGACGCGAGCAGTTGCCGCGCGGCATCGACGTCGCGGCGGCGATCGTCGCGCAGGTTGTGCTGCTCGTCGGGCAGCGCGTAGAGCTCGGAGATCGGCAGCTCGATGTACTTGCCGGAGTTGTGAATGATGCCGGTGAGCGGCGCCCAGCCGCGATTGAGCGACGCGGAGAGCGCTTCGAAATAGCTGTCGCGGCTGCCGATCGGCTCGAGCAACGACACACCGCGCATCTCCGGCGTGCGGTTGCCGAGGATCGTCGGCGCGATGTCGATGTGGCGCACGTAGCCCGCTTCGTTGCGATGCGCGATGCCGGCGCCGGCGACGATCAGAGGAATCTTCAGCGTCGATTCGTAGGCGAAGAGGCCGTGCGTCAGCTCGCCGTGATCGCCGCGCGCTTCGCCGTGATCGCCGGTGACGACGACGAGCGTGTCGTTCGCGATCAGCGGCGCGAGCTGCTTCGACAGCGCGTCGTCGACCGACTCGATCTCGCCGAGGTACGGATCGGGATTCGTGAACTGCGGAGGCGGTTTGTACGGCGCGTGCGCGTCGTAGAGATGCACCCACATGAATCGCTTGCGGCCATCGTTCGCGCTCCACCACTTCGTCGCCGCGGCGAGCACCGCCGTCGCGGGACGCTCCTGCATGATGAAGTCGGTGCTCGACGAGCCTTTGCCGTAGTTGTCGTCGTAAACGTCGAAACCGTGATTGAGCCCGAAGCGCGCGTCGAGCGGAAACGCGCCGATGAACGCGCCGGTGGCATAGCCCTTGTCATGCAGCAGCGAGGCGAGCGTGGGGAACTTCGGATCGAGCACGAAGCCGGCGTTGTCGCGCACGCCGTGCTGCCACGGATACAAACCGGTCAATATGTTGACGTGTGACGGCAGCGTGACGACGTTGTGCGCGTGCGCATTCGTGAAGACGATGCCGCGCGCGGCGAGCGAATCGAGGAACGGCGTTTTGACGCGCGTGTTGCCGGCGTAGCCGACGGAATCGGCACGGAGAGTGTCGATGGTGATGAGGATGATGGAGTTGCTGAGTTGCTGGGTTGCTGGGGTGCTGGGTTGCTCGGGGTGGCAACCGGCAAGCAGCAACAGGCAGCTAAACAGGCAAACGTAGAAGCGTTTTGTCATTCGGATACTTCTTCAATCCCTGCATCCGCCAATACCGCGCGCCGTTCATGTCGCCGATCGTGCGCAGCGTCGAGGAAACCGCAACGTACGCGGGCGGCGTCGGCGATTTGTCGATCAACTGGAACACGAGCTGTGTCGCCTCCTGGGTGCGCCCCTCGGTCGCGTACAGCAGGATCAGGTTCTTGTACGGCTGCGGATCGCGCGGGAAGAGCTCGATCTCTTTGCGGAACGACTCCTCCGCTTCGGGATAGCGCTCCATGCGCGCGAGCACGTCGCCGCGCACGTAGTACAGGCCGTTGATCGAGGAGCCCTTGCGCGTTTCGAGAAATTCGATGGCCCGATTGCAGTACTCGAGTGCAGATGCGTAGTTCTTCTTCTGCTCCTCGATGCGCGCGAGGGTGAGCAGCGCCGACGCGCGATCGCGCGATTCGAGACAGAGCTTCGCTTCGCGCTCCGCGGTGGCGTAGTCGTTCTTCGCCAGCGCGACGCGCGCGAGGATATCGTGTGCGACCGACGGCTCGTCCTTCACCGCCAGCTCGGCATGCGCCTTCGCTTCATCGAGCCGGCCGGCATCGATCGACATCTTCGCAACCATCAGTGCGAGATGCGTCGTGTTCGGCGACAGACGCAGCCCCGTTTTCGCCGCGTCGATCGCCTCCCCGGTGCGCCCGAGGGAGTCGAGATCGCGCGCCATGATGTCCCACACATCGAGCATGCGCGGGTTCTCTTTCACGAGCTTCTCGAGCACAGGCAGCGCCTCGGCGTACCTGCCTGCGCTGTGCAGCTCGAACGCGCGGCGGAGATCTTCCGACATGCCGACTTTGTCTTTCGGATCGGGCAGATTTTCGTCGCCGGTCGCTGCAGTCGAGCCGATGTAGCCGAGTGCGGCGAGCTTCTGCTGCTCTTCCTGCGTGACGGCGGAGGGCGTCGCGTTCGCGTGAATCATCGGCGCGATCGCCGCACGCATGGCGATGAAATTGCGCCGGTCCTGCCCGGCGAGATTGTTCTTCTCCGCGCTGTCGCCCGCCAGGTCGTACAGCTCGGGACGCGGCGCCTGGATGTAGTGATGGTTATCGTCGATCAGCGAATGCAGATCGCTCCAGCCGTAATGAAATTTCGGAAAGAGCGTTTCGGAGTAAATCTGCCGATGCGCCGTCCTACCGTCGATCACGTCCAGCAGCGACACCGAGTGTGGCGCCGCCGACCCGGCGGCGTACCCCGCCTGCCCCGCCCCACACATCGCCAGAATCGTCGGAAAGACGTCGCTCAACTCCACCGGCGTGGCGATCGACACGCCCTTCATCGCCTGCCCCGGCAGCTTCATCATCAGCGGGACCTGCAGCGCCTCGCGATAGAGAAAAATCCCGTGCTCCGTTTCCTTGTGATCGCCGAGGCCTTCGCCGTGGTCGGAGAGAAGGATGATGAGCGATTTGTCGTAGAGGCCCTGATCCTTCAGGTACGAAAAGAAATCGCCGACGATCGAATCGGCGCTGGCGATCTCGCCGTCGTATGCCGATTTGTAGCGGCTCTTGAACGGCTCGGGCGGCTCGTACGGCGTGTGCGGCTCG
>DATEZA010000171.1:0-6462 GCA_035255945.1 Thermoanaerobaculia bacterium | reverse complement strand
GGCGATGAGGGAGGATGCGAGACGTCGCATGAGGGCTCGAACTGCAAATGAGTTGCCGGTTACGAGAAGCCCCTCACCCCTGGACGAATCAGGTCAGCGCGATCAGGTCGATTTCTAGAAGCGAGCCCTTCGGCAGCGCCGGCACCTGGACGGTCGTCCGCGCCGGGCGGTGATTACCGAAGCGCTCGGCATAAATCGCGTTGAGCGTGGCGAAGTTCGCGAGGTCGGTCACGTACACCGTCGCCTTCATCACACGGTCGAAGCCGCTTCCCGCCTCTTTCAGCACGGCGGCGAGGTTGTCGAACACGCGGTTCGCCTGCGCGGCGAAGTCGCCCGGCACCATCTCGCCGGTCGCGGGATCGAGCGCGATCTGTCCGGAGGTGTAGAGAACGCCGTTGGCGAGGATGGCCTGCGAGTACGGTCCGATGGCCTTCGGCGCGCCCGGCGTGGCGATGTAATCCATGCGAGTAATCCTTTCTGCGGGCGCAGTATACGCGGACGCGGTTGCTATAATTTCGGCTCACATGCCTACTTATCTCGGTAATCCATCGCTGTCGAATGCGGTGAAAGACCGCGTCATCAGCACGTTTCAGCAGACGCTTTCGCTGTACAAACAGGGCCGCGCCGAGGAGGTGCTGTCCGGCTGCAATCTGATGCTGCAGATGGATCCGATGTTCGATCCGGCGCGCAAACTGATGGAGAAGACGCGCAATCCGAATCTGCCGATCGATGTCGACACGCTCCTCCCCAACTCCGACGACGAAGCGCTCCGCGAGGCACGTACCGCGATGGCGCAGCGCGACTTCTCGCGCGTCGTCCAGATCACGACCGAGATCCTCACCAACGACCTGATGAACGACGCCGCGCGCATCCTCGCCGACGAAGCGCGGGACAAGATGGAAGCCGCGCCGTTCGTCGAGCAGTTCGTCGCGAAATGTGAGAAGAGCATCACCGCCGGCGACCTCACCGGTGCGAAGGCCTCGCTCGAAAAAGCGCGCGCCCTCGACGCCGAACATCCTGCGATCGCGAAGATGGCGCAGATGATCGCCTCGAAATCAGGCGGTGCACCGGCCGCACCGAAACCGGCCGCGTCGCCGGCGTTCGATTTCGGCACGTCGTTCGTCGTCGACGCGCCGCCCGCGGTTCCCGGTCGGGGCACCGCGCAGGCGACCGACTTCGGCTTCACGTTCGAAGAAGAAAAAGCGCCTCCTCCCGCGGACGGCGGCCTCACCGGCTTCTCATTCGATCAACCCGCCGCCGCACCTGCACCGCCGCCGCCATCGAAACCAACTCCGCCGCCTGCCGCGCCGCCCGCTTCATCGGGCAATTTCTCGTTCGGCGGGACGTCATCCGACGCGCCGTTCGCCGGTTTCTCGTTCGACAACCCGTCGCCCGCGCCTACTCCCGCCAGCGGAGGCTTCAGCTTCGATGCGTCTGGCGCGGCAAAGGCGCCGGTCAGCGGCGACTTCGATTTCGCCACTGCATCGATCGAGACGAGTGCCGAAGATCAGAGGAAGATGGATCAATACCTCACCGACGGCGATCGCGCGTTCGAAGCGGCCGACTATCAGAAGGCGATCGATCTCTGGTCGCGGATCTTCCTCATCGACGTGACGAACGAAGCGGCGTCGGAGCGGATCGAGCGCGCGAAGCAGAAGCGGAAGGAAATCGAGCAGAAGAACGAATCGATCGTCGCCACGGCGATCGCCGCATTCGATCGCAACGATCGCGAAGGCGCGCGCGAGAAATTCGCCGAGGTGCTGCGCAACGAGCCGAACAACATCACGGCGCAGGACTACATGGAGCGGCTGAACGAAGGGTCTGCCCCGGTCGAAGAAGCCGCGCCTGCATTCGACACGCCGTATCGCGCGCCGGCCGAGGAGAAGTTCGACATCTTCGCGGACGAGCCGGCCTCCGGCGATATGCCGCTGATGCCGCCCGATCCGGGCGAAGAAGCCGATGAATCAATCGTCCCGACCACGAAGAAAGGGGCGAAGAAAACCGGCGGCATCACGAAGGCGAAACCGGCGAAAGTCAGCAAGCCGCTCCCCATGGGGCTCATCGCCACCGTCCTCGGCGTGATCCTCGTCGTCGGCGGTGGCTACTTCGGGTACACGAAATTCATGACCAAGCCGCCGGCCGATGCCGCCACCGGCGACGCGACGATCAAACAGGCGCAGTCGCTCGCCGCGCAAGGGAAGTTCGATCAGGCCATCTCGATCCTGCAGGACATCAAACAGGACGATCCGCAACACGACAAGGCGCTGCTGATGATCGCGGACTTCCAGAAGAAGAGGGCGCAGGCGTCGGAGATGATCGAAGGACGTCCCGCCGCGCTCGTGTTCCAGGAAGGCCTGGCGAACGGCAAGACGCAGTACGACAGCCACGATTACGACGGCGCGAAGAAGGCGTTCGAGCTCGCGATGCGGGTTAAGCCGCTGCCGCCGGACATGAAAGCGATGTACGACGATGCATCGCAGAAGGTGGCGAAGCTCGACAGCGCGAAATCGCTGTTCAATGAGCACAAATACGCCGACGCGCTGGCGAATCTGCAGCAGCTGCAGGCGACCGATCCGCAGAACAAGAACATCGTGCGGCTCATCGAGGACGCGCACTTCAACCTCGGCGCCGTAGCGCTGCAGAACGAGCAGCTGAGCGATGCGGTGCAGCACTTCGACGAGGTGCTGAAGATCGATCCGGCCGACGACCTCGCGAAGCGCAGCAAGGAGCTCGCGATCCGCTATCAGACGGAGCCGAAGGACCTGCTGTACAAGATTTACGTAAAATATTTGCCGTTGCGGCAAGCGAGCTGACGGTCGCAGGTGACGGGAGGGCGTGATGCGATTCGATGAGTTGGAGCTGGTGGATGTCATCCCGAGCGAAGTCGAGGGATCCTCTGCCGCCGTCGAGCGCTCCGCTCCCTGGTACAAGCGGCTGCTCGCGCTCCTGACCGATCTCTCCCTCTTCGCCGCGCTCGTCCTCGCGCTCCTTCCGCTGCTGCAGCCGAATCACTGGCCGTCGATGGCCGCACTCGCGGGATTCGTGATCGTCGTCTCGTTCCACTACTTCGTCGGGACGTGGCTGCTGTGGGGAAAAACGATCGGCGGCGCGATCTTCGACGTGCGCGTCGTGTCGCACGGCTCCGAGGCGATGGCATTCGGCAGCGCGATGAAGCGCTGGCTCGCGCTCTACCTCTCGCTGCTCACCGGCGGGATCGGGTTTCTGTTCTCGCTGCCCGACCGGATGTCGTCGACGCGATCGATCGGCGTTTAAAAGCAGAAAGCAGAAAGCAGAGATGCTCCGCCGAGACGCACGATCGCGCATTCTGGCGGAGCATTTCTGCTTTCTGCCGGATGGAGCGCGGGCGTCTCGCCCGCAGTGAGCGAGCGTCCCGCTCGGTCACGGGGTTGATCGCCGGGCGAGACGCCCGCCGATTGCGGACAGGATGTCCGCGCTCCGTCGCGATTGCGGCAATCGAAAGGCGCACGATCGCGCATTCTGGCGGAGCATTTCTGCTTTCTGCTTTCTACTTTCTGCTTTCTTTCGCCGCTTGTACCCATGCGAATCGGGTGATGAGCGAGCCTGCGAGTTGGGCGGCGGCGGCGACGCGACGCACGCCGAGCAATCGCAGCGCGAGCGGGAGCGGTCCGGAGAGGATGCCGCCGAGGAGGAGGAGATCGGTCTTCACGCCTTTGCGCTCGAGCTCGAAACCGATGTACGTCTCGAACGCGGCGGCACCGAGGGCGAGTCCGTGCAGCGCTTTTTCCTTGTTCCCCATCAGCTCGAGCGCGGACGCGGCGGATGCGAGCGCTGACGCGCCGAAGTGCAGCGGCAGCGTCTTCACGTTCTCCGACCAGACCGGAATCGCGGTCGCGCCGAGGAGCACGCCGGTGTATGTCGACATGCCGAGGCCGAGCGCGGCGGAGGCGAATGCGGAGATGTCGGCGAGCTTGCGCGGAAAGAGAACCGCGGCCGTCGATGCGCCGCCGAATGCCGCGACGATCCAGGCGCCGACCGACATCGGCGACTGCGGTTTAAAGATGCGCAGCATGTTGAGAAAACGCTCGGGGCGTCCGAGGTCGGCGATGAGGAGCGGCATCGAGAGACCTGCTGCGATCGCCGCGGTCCATCGCGCATCGCGCACGAGCTTCGGACTCGAGCCGCTGACGCGCGCCATCACGCCGATCACCGCTGCCGCGCCGCCCGCGCCGCCGACGAAAAAGTACGCCGGAACTTCCCAGGTCCAGACCGGCGGCTTGAGCAGCGGCAATTCGTAGTAGCTGGTCGTCGGGAACGGTGCGTTCGGCGGATGAATCCCGGGACGGCTCACCCGTCCGTTGATCTCCGCCTCTCTTCGCAGCTGTTCGAGTTGCGCCTCGGACGTCGCAGTCGGCACTTTCATCGACGCCCCCGGTGTGGCACCGCCGACTCGGCGGTGCTCGGGTCACACGCCGCCGGGTCGGCGGCGCCACACACTGCCGGGGCGGCGGTGCCACACGTGAGGGCGAAGGCGACGAGCGAGCCGAGCGCGATGGCACCGGCGGCGATTGCGGCCGAGGTCCAGGCGGCGCGCAGATGCACGGTCGGCACCTCGGGGTTCGACGGCAGGTTGTACGCGCGCTCGTCGCCGCGGATGATGAACATCGCGTGCGTGCCGCCGACGCTCGTGTCGCGCGCGTCGTAGAGCTTCGCGTCGGTCATCCCCTGCCCGTGCAGTTTCGCGATGCGCGCATCGGCCGCGTGCTGCATCGCTTCGAGATCGCCGAAGAGAATGGAGCCGGTGGGACACGCTTTCGCGCACGCCGGCTGTTCACCGAATTTCTGGCGGTCGTAGCAGAACGTGCACTTGAACGCGCGGCCGTCGTCGGGACGGCGATCGACGACGCCGAACGGGCAGGTCACGACGCAGTAGCCGCAGCCGTTGCAGACATCGGGCTGGATGTAGACGCTGCCGAATTCGGTGCGCACGATCGAGCCGGTGGGACACGCTTCGAGGCATCCGGCGTTCTCGCAATGCTTGCAGACATCGGACGAAAACTCCCACGTCACATGTGCGGGACTGTTGCCGCCGTGTCCGGTGACCGGCTCACGCTCGACGAATTTGACGTGGCGCCACGTCGAGTGCCCGAGGGCTACGGTGTTGTCGTAGGAGAGCCCGCTGAAGACGAAGCCGTCGGCCGGAACGTCATTCCATTCCTTGCACGCGACCTCGCAGGCCTTGCATCCGATGCAGAGCGTCGAGTCGGTGAGAAACCCCGTGATCGCCATGCGATGCAGACAAGCTTAACGCATGCCCGCCGGCCGCACGCGAGGCCCGAAGATGTCGAGGAAGAGGTTCGAGCTGAGGTAGCCGTCGGACTGTTCGTAGGCGAGGAACAATCGCGGACCGTCGTACACGAAATCGAAATCGCTGACGGCGGTGGGGAGCGAGCCGCCGGCGCGATCGGCGCCGAGGCGGTCGATGTAGCGGATGCGAATCGGCGAGCCTTCGAGCAGCGCGAAGCCGCCGTCGAAGCCGCGCACGCGCCACGGCTGATCCGCGGCCACACCGGCGACGAAGATGTCCCGCGCCGGCTGCGTCGCCGGGAACGCGATGTCGCCCACTTCGTTCTGCGCGACGACGAGATACGCGTTGCCGCTCGCCGCAACCTGCAGCTCTTCGATCACGCCGCGGCTCGCGGTGAGATCGAGCACTTTGTCGCCCGGATTGCCCGACGTGCTGACGGTGATCGCCTTCACCACGCTCGTCTCGTTCCACACCACGAGGTAATCGCTGCCGCGCGACATGACGGCGCCGAGGGTCTGCTTCGTGTCGGAGCGCGCGAGCAGCGAGTCGTCGGGCGAGACGACGCCGAGATCGCTCGTGACGATCGTCGATGCGATCTGCGGAATCAAATCGTTCGTCTGCCAGATGACGAGCCACTGCGTGCCGTCGGTCGCGATGTCGGGATCGTTGCCGTTGCCGATGGTGAACGGCGGCTCGACGCTGCCGTCGTCATGCGCGAGCTGCGCGCGGACGACATTCGATTGCGACCAGACCGAGAGCGTGCCGGCCGCGCCGCGCGCGGTGCGCATACGGACGTTGCTCAGCAGCGTCGCGGACGGCGCGGAGATCGTCGACATCGCGGTCAGCTCGCCGCGCGTGGTGAGCGTCGCGGAGACGAGCCGCGATGCGAGCGCGGGCTCGGTCCAGCGCACTTGCAGACCGTCCGGCGTGCGCTCGATGCGCGGGAAGCGCTGCAGTCCGGCGCTGCCGGTGACGACGTTCTGCGTCGGCGTGATCGGCGATCCGCCGGCGACCGGATAGAACCGCGTCCACACCTGGCCGGTCGAGGTCTCCGCGACGCTCTCGCTCCACGCGAGCAATGCGGCCGATGCACTCGATGCGATGGAGATCGCGCTCGGCGTCGATTGCCGCTGCTCGCATTGCGGCTCGCCGGTGGAGGTCAGCGTGAATCGCTC
>DATEZA010000170.1:0-9074 GCA_035255945.1 Thermoanaerobaculia bacterium | reverse complement strand
GGTCACGCGGTCCTGCGGAAAGTTATACGTGCGGATCTTCTCGGAGCGATCGCCGCTGCCGATCATGCCTTTACGCGTCGCAGAGAGCTCCGCTTCGCGCTTCTGCCGCTCGATGTCGTAGAGACGCGCCTTGAGCACTTTGAGCGCCTTCGCGCGATTCTTGATTTGCGACTTCTCGTCCTGACACGACACCACCACGCCGCTCGGAATGTGCGTCATACGCACGGCCGAGTAGGTCGTGTTGACCGACTGTCCGCCCGGACCGGATGAGCAGAACGTGTCGATGCGCAAATCCTTCTCGTTGATCTGGATGTCGATGTCTTCCACTTCGGGCAGCACCGCGACCGTGATTGCCGAGGTGTGAATGCGCCCCTGCGTCTCGGTCTGCGGCACGCGCTGCACGCGGTGCACGCCCGACTCGAACTTCAGCTTCGAGTAGACCTTGTCCCCTTCGATCTGCAGCGTCGCGTCCTTGATGCCGTTGACCGACGAGTAGTTCGCATCGGTAATGTCGACTTTCCAGCGCTTCATCTCCGCGTAACGGATGTACATGCGCATGATCTCGGCCGCGAACAGCGACGCTTCATCGCCGCCCGTGCCGGCGCGGATCTCGACGAACACGTTCTTCTCGTCGTTCGGATCCTTCGGCTGGAGAAGGAGCTGGATGTCGCGCTCGAGCTGCGGCTCTTTCGGCTCCAGCTCGGCGAGCTCCATTTCCGCGAGCTCCTTCATCTCGTCGTCGGAGCGAAGCATCTCGCGCGCGTCGGCAACGCGTTTGCGCACGTCCTTCAGCTCGCGGTATTTGACGACGACCTCCTGGATCTCGGAGATGGCCTTCATCGTGTTGCGATACGCAGCGACGTCGGTGACCACGTCCGGCTCAGCGATCCTGTGCTGAAGCTCGTCGTAGCGTTTTTCGATTTCGTCGAGTTTTTCGTACATAGCAAAGGATCCTTCGCCGTCTGCGCGGCTCAGGATGACACACGGGATGTGCTTAGCTAGGCGACGGCCGCTTGCTCGGGCTCGACCACGTCGTAGAGCAGCGCTTCTTTGAGCGCCACAATCGCGATCTCCAGTTGCTTGTCGTCCGGCTCCTGCGTGGTGATCTTCTGCAGCCACATGCCGGGACGGGTCAGCGCGCGGCAGACCGGGTTGCCGAGGTGACGGGCGGAGAAGCGGATGACTTCGTACGCCAGTCCGGCGATCAGCGGCAGCAGCACCACGCGCGCAGCGACCTTCAGCAGGAACGGCGCGCTGGACGGAACGAGCGAGAAGACCAGGATCGAGATCGCCATCACGAACATCAGAAAGCTCGTGCCGCAGCGCGGATGGAGCGTCGACTTGGTGCGCGCATTCTCGACCGTCAGATCTTCGCCCGCTTCGAACGTGTAGACCGTCTTGTGCTCGGCGCCGTGGTACTGGAACACGCGCCGGATCTCATTCATGAACGAGATCGAGAGGATGTAGACGAAGAAGAAGAGCGCACGAATGACGCCGTCGACGATGTTGTAGGTGATGTTCCCCATGCCCGGCAGGAGGTAATTGCGGATGAGGTTCGTCAGACCGAGCGGCGCGAGGATGAAGACGCCGACGGCGAGCACGAGCGCCATCGCCATCGTGCCGGCGATCGCGGCGTTCGACATCTCCGGCTCGCCTTCCTCACCTTCGCTCACCACGCTCGCCGAGTAGTTCAGCGCGCGCATGCCGAGGATCAGCGACTGGATCAGAACGACCGAGCCGCGGATCACCGGGAACTTGAGGAACGGGTACTTTTTCGCGATCGAGACGAGCTTGTCTTTTTTGATCGCGACGCCGCCGTCCGGCTGGCGCACGGCAACCGAGTAGCCGCTGAGCGAGCGCATCATCACGCCCTCGATCACGGCCTGGCCGCCGATCAGCATGTCGACATTGCGATCCGCGGTACCAGCCGCGGGCATGGACGACGTCAGACCGTTCGTCACGGCATTGAACGTGCCGGCGAACAGTCTCGCGACTCGAGCCCATGCCTGACGAACGGACATTACTTGGTGACCTTTTTCGCGTACTTCTTCTGGAAGCGGTCGATACGGCCGGCCGAGTCGACCAGCTTCTGGCGTCCGGTGAAGAACGGATGGCACTTCGAGCAGATCTCGACGCGCAGATCTTTCTTCGTGGAACCGGTGGTGAACGTCTCACCGCAGGCGCAGTGGACCGGGGCCTGCTGGTATTTGGGATGAATCTCTGTTTTCATGAATTTAACCTCGATACGGTCGATGCCTGAGTTGTAGAAAACGGGGAGTATATCGTAATTATTCTCCCCCTCCGCCCAGCATGAAACACGCCGAAACGCTTCTGCCAAGGACGCTTGCAGCCATCGTGCTGCTCATCAGTTTGTTGATGCTGATCCCGCTCGCGAAAGCCGTGATCGCAGTCATTCACGGCAAGGTGCCGATTCTCGCGATGTGGCTCGCGCCGCTGCTGATTCTCGCTACCGGACTCGCGCTGCTGATGGCTCTGCGACGGCTGACGCCGCTGTTCCTGATGGCACTCGCTCTGTGGGTGATAACCGCGGCCTATTTCCTCGTGCGCCTCGTTTACTAAGGAGCGCGGGCGTCCTCGCCCGCAGTCGGCACGCGTCTCGCGCGGCGACGAAAGGGTGACCGGGCGGGACGCCCGATCACTGCGGACGGGACGTCCGCGCTCCGTTGACGCCGCTGTTCCTGATGGCACTCGCTCTGTGGATGATAACCGCGGCCTATTTCCTCGTGCGCCTCGTTTACTGAGGAGCGCGGGCGTCCTCGCCCGCAGTCGGCGCGCGTCTCGCGCGGCGACGAAACGGTTACTGAGCGCCGAAGAGCCGCGCCGCCCAGAACGCGCACGCGCCGATGGTCGCCGCGGCGGGGATGGTCAGCACCCAGGCCCACACGATTTGACTCGCGATGCCCCACCGCACCGCGGACAAGCGCCGCGTCGCGCCGACGCCGACGATCGATCCGGTGATCGCATGCGTCGTCGACACCGGGATGCCGAAATGCGTCGCGGTGAAGATCGCGATCGCCGCGCCGGTCTCGGCCGCGAATCCACCGACCGGCTGCAGTTTCGTGATCTTCGAGCCCATCGTGTGGATGATGCGCCAGCCGCCGAAGAGCGTGCCCAGACCGATCGCTGCGTACGCCGCCAGCTCGACCCAGAAAGGAATCGAGAACGTCGGAATCAGGTGAGCAGTGAAAAGTACGCCTGCGATGATTCCCATCGTTTTCTGCGCGTCGTTCGCTCCGTGACTGATGCTGAACAGCGCCGCCGAGACCAGCTGCAGGCGCCGGAACCATTTGTCGACGCGTGCCGGCGAGAAGCGGCGGAAGATCCAGAAGGTCGCGGTCATCAGTCCGAGTCCGGCGGCCAGACCGATCAGCGGCGAAAGGACGACGAAGACGAGCGTCTTCGTCCAGCCGGAGGGAAGAATCACGTCGAACGAAAATGCGCGCGCAACCGCGGCGCCCGCGTAACCGCCGATGAGTGCGTGCGAGGAGCTGGTCGGCAAGCCGAAGTACCAGGTGATCAGATCCCAGATGATCGCGCCCATCAATCCGGCGAAGATGACGCCGAACGTGACGGCCTTGATGTCGATCATCCCGGTGCCGATCGTCTTCGCCACGGCCGTGCCGAAGAAAAACGCCGCGACGAAGTTGAAGAACGCGGACCAGATGACCGCCTGCCCCGGCGAGAGCACACGCGTCGACACGACCGTGGCGATGGAGTTCGCCGCATCGTGAAAGCCGTTGATGAAATCGAACGACAGCGCGACGAGAACCAGACCGCTGACGATGAGCAGTTGCGTCGACATCAGCCGTGCTTCACGACGACGTTCTCGAGCAGATTCGCGACATCCTCACAACGATCGGTCGCGTCTTCGAGCAGATCCAAGAATTCCTTCCACTTCATGACCTCGATCGCGTTCGTCTCCTCGGCGAACAATTGTCCGACCGCCTTCTGGTGAATGCGATCGGCCTCGTTCTCCAGCCGGTTGATCTCGACGACGTGATCGAGCACGCCCTTGCGCTTTTCCAGCGCCGTGAGCGCGGTGCGGACCTGATCGACCGACTTCGAGATCACCGCTGCGAGCTCGCGCGCGCCGGGACGCAGCCGGTTCAGGTGATACAGCGGAATGAGCGCGGCAGCGTCGTCGATCGCATCCATGATGTCATCGAGCGAGCGCGCCAGCGAGTGGATGTCCTCGCGATCGATCGGCGTGACGAACGTCTGGTTCAGCCGCTGGATGATGTCGTGCGTGAGGAAGTCGCACTTGTGCTCGACTTCCTTGATCTCGTGTGCACGGTCGGCGATGGGAGGATCGACGGCGAGCATTTCATCGAGCAGCCGCGCGCCGGCGCGGATCTCGTCGGCGAGGGAGACGAAATCGGCGTAGAAGCGCTCTTCACGGGGAATGAGACGGAAAGCCACGCTCGGAAACCTCCCTGAATGAAGCACGGATGAAGCGCGCGAATTCTACAAGGAGTTGTGAAGCCGATGTAAACCGATGTGAGGCGCTACGCGGGCAGCGCGTGTCATTCCGAGCCGCCGGAGCGCGAAGCGCGAAGGACGGTTGAGGAATCCCGTATGGCGCTCCGTTGGGAGGGGATCCCTCGACTTCGCTCGGGATGACACACGGGGGTTCGCTCGGGATGACAGAGCTGGGCTAGGCAGACAAAGGAAGGCAAATCGTGAAGCACGCGCCCTTCCCTTCTTCGCTGTCGACGCTGATCGCGCCGTCGTGCGCTTCGACGATCGCCTTCGCGATGTAAAGGCCCAGTCCGAGGCCGCCGTAATAGCGGCTCGAAACGTTGCGCGCACGGTGGAAGCGCTCGAACAGCTGCGGGATCTCGTCCCTCGGAATGCCGATGCCGCGATCGCTCACCGACGTGAGCATGATGCCGCCCGACACCCGCGCACGCAGCTCGATGAACGTCCCCTCGGCCGAATACTTGACGGCATTCGACAAGAGGTTGTCGACGACCTGGCGCATGCGATCGGGATCGGCATACACGGTCGTCTCGCTGGTCTCCGCTTCGAATCGAAATTCGCGCGTCGGATTCTGCACGCGGAACGCGGAGGCACGGCGCTCGAGGAATTCGAGCCAGCGCACCGGTTGCGGATGGATCTGCAGACGATTTGTCTCGATGCGCGAGACGTCGAGCAGCTCCGAGATCAATCCCATCATGCGATCGATCTCGCCGAGGACTGCATTGATGTACGTCTGCCGATCCTCGGACGGCAGCTCGTCGACCGTCTGCGCGAGCAGCTGCGTGTAGCCCTTGATCGTGGTGAGCGGCGTGCGCAGCTCGTGCGATGCGACGGAAAGAAACTCGTCCTTCTTGCGATCGAGCTCCTGCAGCGCGGTGATGTCGCGGATCACGAGGACCGCACCGACGATGCCGCCGCTTTCGATCGGCGCCGCCGCGATCGAGAGGTCGAGATCCTTGCCGGTGATGAAATGCCGTCCGATCGCGAGGTAGTCCGGCACGGTCGATCCGCGCAGCGCACGCGCATACGGAAAGTCTTCGTGCGGCACGCTGCGGCCGTCGGGATAGCGCAGGTTGAACGCGTCGAACGAGCCCTGCTCCACGGCCTCGGTCCGCGAGGCGAGACCGAACATCGTGAGCGCGGCCTGGTTGACATCGACAACCACGCCACCGGCGTCGTAGACCCAGAGACCGTCGGTCATCGACCCGAGGATCGAATCGAGCCGCGCGGAGCGCTCGGCCATCATCTGCGCGAGCGCTTCGATCTCGCGCTTCGCCTTGACCTGCTCGGTGACGTCCTGCACGAGGATCGTGAGGCTCTGCGTGATGCCGGAAAAACGTCCGCGAACCGCGGAGATGATGCGATTGACATAGAGCGGCGGCGCGCCCGGAATCTCCCACGCTGCATCGACTCGCGTCTCGCCTGATTCCGCGACCTGCCGCAGCGTTTGCTCCCATCCGGGCAGCACTTCGTTGACACGCAGACCGAGGAATTTCGTGTCGGGTGAGACGCGCCCGAGGCGCTCGGCGAGATCGACGATGCGCACGTTGGCGAGCTCGAATCGCAACTCGTCGGCGGAGACGACGGCGACGCCGATCGGCGCCGTTTCGAGCACCGCTTCGAATCGGACACGGGCATCGACTTCGCGCCGCGCCAGCTCTTCCGCGGCGCGATGACCTTCGAGCGAGATGCGCGTCAACCTTTGGATATGGCTGGCGGCGCCGATCCGCTCCGCGACCGCCTGCACGAACTCGAGATCTTCCGCGTCGAAGTTGCGCCGCGGATCGGACTGCGACACGACGATCGCGCCGATGCGCTCGCCGTACGACTCGATCGGCGACGCGATGAGACTCTGCTCGCGCATCGCCGCTTTCACGCGCTTTTCTTCGTCGTCGCGCGCGAAATCGAGCACGGCATTGCCGCGGATCTCGTAGAAGAAGAGCGGCCGTCCGATCTGGAACACCGTGCCGGCGAGACCTTCGCCGGGACGATACGGATGCTCGGCGAAGTACGAGCGATAGTGCTCCATCTCCGTCGGTTGCGCCGCATAGCCGACGAGATCGAGCAGACCGGTGCCGGTGTGATAGAGGAAGATCTTCACCGCGCCGGCGACCGCATGCGCGACGCGCGACGCCGGATCGTTGAGGTCGTCGAACGTGGCCTTGACCATGTCAAGACCGAGGTTCGCGAGGCACTCCGCGCGGCGCCGGCGCCACGCTTCGCGCTCGGCGTTCTGACGCTCATCGGTCACGTCGCGCGAAAGCACGACCGAGCCGATGATCCGTTGCTGATCGTCGCGAATCGGTGCCGCTTTCAGGTTGACGACGCGATCGTCGCCGCTGCGCTGATCGTGCACGAGGTAGTCGGACTTGACGTTCTCCCCGCGCAGCGCGCGCATCGACGGCATCTCACTCTGCGTGAGCGGACTGCCATCGACGTAGCGATGCCGGCTGCTGCGCAAACGCGCTTCGGAATCGGCGTGAAACAGATGTCCCGGCTCGCGCTGCGCGGCCGCGTTCATGCGTTCGAGCTTCCCGAGCGCGTCGTAAATCGCCGCGGATTCGGGGATCTGATCGAGGATGGCATTGACTTTCGCCATCTCGCGAACGGCGCGGTCGTGCAGCAGCGTGTTGTTCAGCGCCAGCGTTGCGTACCGGCCGATCTCGCCGAAAAGATCGATCTCCTCTTCGCTCCACACGCGCGGCGCATCACTTTGATGAAGTCCGAACGCCCACGGCTCGTCCTCGCGCGGACGGAGAATCTGCACGATCTGCGAGCGGATCTGAAAGCGCCGGGCGAGCTCGGGATCGAGCTGCGCCTCACCTTCGCGGACCACGACGGGACGCGCCGAAGTCATCGCGCGGCGGATCAGCTCCTGCGATCCGGCGAGCGCAATCGGTCCCTTCTCGAGCTCCTGCTGCAGATCGTCGCGCGCGACGGAGAACGCGACTTTCGCGTACTCCGCAGATTCGTTGACCGGATGCAGCAGCCACGCGCGATCGGCGCCGAAGTGCTCGCGCGTAATGGTCACGATGCGGCGCAGCACTTCGCGCAGCTCGAGCGTCGCGGTGAACGACTCGAGGATGTTCGACAGAAACCGGTAGCGCTCTTCCGCGCTGAAATGCGGCCGCGACGGGCTGCGCCTGTCCAGATAGCGCTCCATCAGCCGCCGCATCGAGTTGTCGTCGCCATTGTCTTCGGGAATTTCGAGCACGCGCGCCATCGGCTGCTTGCTCTCCGCCGCGTCACGCAAATGTTGAGCCGCAGTCGATCCGGAAATCGCGATGAGCGTGAACGGCTGCCGGTCCAGCATCGCCATCGCCTCATCCTCGGAGGCAACCACGATCGGCGTGCACTCCAGCGACCTTGCAATGTCGGCGGAAGTCCGCGCAACCGGCTCGGTCGCAACAATGAGGACCTGGTTCGGCATGGCTACCTGGTGTTGGCGTTTCGAGCCAACAATCGTAGCAGAACGCCTCTCGTACAATGCACCGATGTCGAAACGCTCGTTCGAAGATCTCGTGGAGTTGATGAAAACGCTTCGCGGCCCGAACGGTTGTCCCTGGGACCGCAAGCAGACGCTCCCCGATCTGAAGCCCTACGTCATCGAAGAAGCGTACGAAGTGGTCGATGCAATCGATCGCGATGACCGCGACGCATTGCGCGAGGAGATCGGCGACTTCCTCCTCGAAGCGGTTTTCATCACGGAGGTCACGCGCAGCGAAGGCTCGTTCGACATCTACGACTCGATCACCGCGATCCACGACAAGCTCGTGCGACGCCATCCGCACGTCTTCGGCGATGTGGAAGCGAAGGACGCCGAACAGGTGCTGGTGAACTGGGAAAAGCTGAAGAGCGAGGAGCGCAAAGCGGAACAAAAAAGCGTGCTCTCCGGCGTTCCGCAATCGCTGCCCGCATTGCTGAAAGCCTCGCGCCTCACCGAAAAAGCGGCGCGCGTCGGCTTCGACTGGCGCCGCACGGACGAGGTGTTCGATAAGCTGCACGAAGAGATCGCGGAGCTGCGCGAAGCGATCGATTCAGGCGATCAATCGAACGTGCACGAGGAGCTGGGCGACCTGCTCTTTACGATCGCGAACATCGCCCGCAAGCTCGAGGTGAACGCCGAGGAGGCGCTGCAGTCGACCAACCGCAAGTTCTCGCGGCGCTTCGAATCGATGGAGAAAAAGGTTCACGGCAGCGGCCGCAACATCGATCAATTGACCCTCGAAGAAATGGACGCCCTGTGGGACAAAGCAAAGGCCGCCGAGCGCGGCTGATCGCGATTGCGATCGCGCTGTTGATTGCGCTGCAGCTGTTCGGCACGCGCCCCGCGATCTACGCGATCGACCTCTATCGCGCACACGTCTCACCCCACCTGCGCGGCGTCGTGCAGTGCCGCTTCACACCAACCTGCTCCGCCTACGGCCGCGAATCGATCCGCAAACACGGCCTGATCTACGGCGGCGCCAAAACCGCGTGGCGCATCGCGCGTTGTGGACCATGGACGCCGTTAGGTACGGTGGATCTTCCCGAGTAGGCAACAGAGAACGACGAAGAGGCCTCCGGCGGGCGGG
>DATEZA010000169.1:0-3995 GCA_035255945.1 Thermoanaerobaculia bacterium | reverse complement strand
TCGTCACCACGAGCTCGCCGAGGATGATGCCGCGGATGATTGCGGGAACGCGGCGCCACATCACTCCTCCTCGGCGATCGCCGCCGCAAGCGCACGCAATGTTGCGGTCGCGCGACGCAGCTCTTCCGGCTTCAGCCGCACCCGCTCCGCGAAGAACTCCGCCTCCCGCGCCGCCATCCTCCGCGCCTCGGCTTGTCCGCGTCGCGTGAGCGCGATCAGCGGCGATCGCCGCGTCGACGGATTCTCCCGCCGCTCCGCCTGCCCCGCCTCGATCAAGCGGTCGACGATCACCTGGATGTGCTGCCGCGACGTCCCGCGCACCCGCGCCATGTTCGGCACCGTGTCGGGCCCGATGCGCGCCAGATCCATGATCACGCCGCGCTCGCCGGTGAGCGGTCCGGAGCGCCCGTGCAGCTTCCCGCCGGCGATGCGCAGAGTGCGGAAGGTGGTGATGACGGTTTCGACGAGCTCGAGTGCAGCATTCATGAATGACAAGTATATTGTCATTCGCGGTGAAAGGACCACGCGCTCCAGTGATGCATCCGGCGGTGTCCGTGACTTCGCCATCCGAGCGATCGCAACTCATGCGCAATCAGCCGGCGCACCGACGCGTGCGTGACCGCGATGACCGTTTCGTGCTCGATCGATGAGAGCCACTCCGCAGCTGCACGCGCTCGTTCTCGTTCTGCGGATGAAGCTTTCGTCGTGAGTCCGATCACAAGCGCCCATCCCAGGAGCGGCAACCGGAAGGGTATGTGCGGAGGCACCAGTTCGAGCTCACGCAGCAGCGGCGAGAGCGCGATCGACGCACGAGGCGCGAGCGACTGCGCGGATGCAATCGCACGCGGCGCATCGCTCGCGATCACCGTCGCGCTGTTTGCGAGCTCGCATAACTGCGCAGGCGGCACGTCGTCGATGCCCGCCGCTTCGTACGCCTCGCGTCATCGCGCAAACTCGCGCGCGTCAAGCCGACCGGTGTGCATGTGCGCCGAGCGGCCGTGCCGCACGAGCACTATGCGCCGAGGCATGCCCGCTTCGAGTGTGCTCATGTGCGTGTTGCGATGAAGCGATCGTAGAAGCGCAGCCGGCCGTCGTCGAGAAAAACAATTCGTCCCCAGCTCGAGCGGTGGAGGAACTCGCGATCGCCGATGCGCAGCAGCGCGATCCGATCGCCGTTTTTCTGCTGCTCGAACAGCATTCCGCCGTCGGCCACGATGTCAAGCTCGGTGTCCGGAACGTAGAAGTCGCTACCAAGCCGGTAATGGCCGGCAAGAGCGGCGGCGGTGGCGGGCGGCAACGGCCGCTCATCGATGCGGGGCAGGCGCGACGGCTTTCCCGTCACCGACGCAAACACGCCCAGCGCTACCGTCTCCGCCATGCTCGCGACATTCATGTTCGATAAGACAACGACGGCGATCCTGCGCGCTGGATCGTACAAAGTCGCCGCCGAGAATCCGGCGCCGTCCCACCCGATCGCCATCCGCACGCTGTCGCCGCTTACATCGCGCGAGCTCCAGGCATAGTCCTGCAGTTCCGGCCGCGATGTCACGAATTGAACCCACTTGAACAAATCCCCGGTCGTCGAATAGAGCGAACCGGCGCCGGTGCCGATCGAATAGTCGTAATAGCGCGCATTGGTCAGATTCGATTCGCCGGTCACTGCGTAACCGGCAGCGCGCCGCGGCACAATGCCGGACCACGACGTGTGATTTCCCGTATTGCGCAAATGCAGCGGCGCGAAGATCCGGCCGGAAAGAAATGCGCTGAACGACTGGCCGGAGGCCCGCTCCGCGATCAGCGCAAGCAGCGTGTAATTCGGATTCGCATAAATCCGCCGCTCACCGGGCGCTGCAGGACGCGGCGCATTCCTGAATGCCGCAACCGCCTCCTCCGTGCTGTACGCATGCGTGGCCTGCTCGAAATACGAAGCACTCGTCGTGTTCTGGGCGAGTCCCGATTCGTGCCGCAGCAATTGCCGGATCGTGATCCCCTCACCACGCGGAAAATCGGGCACGAAGCGGCTGACGGGGTCGTCGAGCGCCAGCTTTCCGTCATCGCGCAGCAGCAGAATCGCGTGCGCCGTGAACGACTTGCTGATCGAGCCGATGTAGAACTTCGTATCCGGCGTCGATGGCACGGAGAGCTCGACATTCGCGTCGCCGAATGCGTCGTTCGAAACGACGCGGCCGTCGCGCGCGACGAGCACCGCACCGCTGAAATTGCGGCCCTTGACCAGGGGTCGCAACAGCAGCTTCCAGTCGGAACGGGTCGCTGCGGATGCGGAAACGGCGAACAGCAGGCAGAGGAGATAACGTCGCATGCAGCTAAACTACGACACTTTTCGTAGCTGGTGCAGTTACGAAGCTTTAAACAACTCCCACCGCCCCACCACTTGCGAATAGCCCGCGACCTTCACCTTGAACCACGTACTGTCGAGGCAATACGAATCCGCACGGCGCTTCGCCACAATGCCTTCGAGATCGCGCTGCGAGACGATCGAGAACAATGCCGGATCGGCGACGTGATCGACATAGCTCACCGGCGAGTCGTAGACGAGCTTGTAGAGCTCCTTCTTCCGTTTCCACAATGGGAGCGGACGCAGGTCGCGGTCGTCGAGCCACAAGAGATCGAATGCGGCGTACGTCGGAGTGCCGCGCTGAAAAAAGAGCGCGTTGAAATCGGGACCGTCCTTGCCCATCACGATGATCTCGCCGTCGAGGATTGCATTGCGTACGGCGAGCGAACGCGCGCACGACAGCGCGAGCGGGTCGAAGCGCGCCATCGGCTTGCATTTCTTCGACGTGAATCGCGCGCGGCCGTCATCGATGCGCAGCATGCCGCGGAAGCCGTCGAGCTTCAGCTCGTATACCCAGTCGCGGCCGACCGGCACCTGCTTCGTGCGCACCGGCAGCAGCGGCGTCACCGGGGGGAGTATCACCCGAGCACCTTCTTCAATTCCTTGAGCAGCTTCTCCGCTTCCTCCACCTGCTGCAGCAATCGCTCGTCGCCGCGGTTCTCTACGAGCGCCGTCCACGAATGCCGCTTGATTGCGGCGGTCAATTGCGAAATGTCGCCGGCGAGCGTTCCCTTTTGCACCGTCTCTTCGGGAGCAGCCGCTTCGATCACCGCCTCGAGACTTGCGCCGTCGACGAACTTCTGTCGCGCCACCGGATCGCGCAGCACCACGCGCAATTTGCGGATGTCCTTCGAATTCGTGATCTCGTTCTCGTTCACCTTCTGCACGATCGTGTCGAGGATCGTCGGCGTCAGCAGCGACTTCTTGATGTTCTTGATCTCGCGCGCCCAGGTGATCGACGCGCCGGGCTCCGGCAGATTGGTCAGCTTCTCCGACAATTGATACACATCGACGAGCTTGTCGAGCTCGCGAACGGTTACGCCGAGGATGTTCGCGGCGGAGGCGCGGCCGACGATGTCGACCAGGCCGTACGCCACCATCTCTTTTTCCTTCGCGTCCCACTCCTTGCGCTGGCGATGGATGTAGATCCAGACGCGCAGCCGCTCGTCATCGGTCAATGTGCGGTCGGTGATCTCCAGCGGGATCCAGCGATACTCCTCTTTCTTCTGCGACTCGACGAGGACCTTCGAATTGGTCCAGCGGCGATCGCCGTCGATGATGCGGAACTTGCCGTCGAGATCGGGATGCGGCTCGACGAGGAGCGGCTCGAAGATGCCCTCGTTCGCCTCGATCTGGCGCTGCAGCTCGAGATCCACCTTCGGACCGAGGCGCGGCTGGCGCTCGTTCGGCACCACGTCGTACAGATCGCGCGTGTCGCGATACGTGCGCAGGATCGTGCGCCCGAGGCGGCGCTCCTGCCACTGCTGCTGCGCGAGGGTTGCTTCGATCATCGCGATGTCACTCGATAGGCGGCTGCACGGATCGGCGTCACCGGAGCCGGCTCATCCTGCGATTCGACGATCGCGCTGACATCCGTGTCGATGTCGCGCAGCACCTGGCGGATGCGCGTCAGCACCGT
>DATEZA010000168.1:0-17869 GCA_035255945.1 Thermoanaerobaculia bacterium | reverse complement strand
GCCTACGGCTATGACGACGCGGGCCGGCTTGCCATCGTCACCGAGAACGGCGCGAGCGTCGCGAGCTATACGTACGACGTAAACAGCAATCGGCTCTCTCGCGCGACCGCGTCCGGCACACAAAGCGGCACCTACGACGATCAGGATCGCGTCACCAGTTATGGCGGCGCGACATTCAGCTACAACGCGAACGGCGAGATCGTCACCAAGACAGCTCCGGCCGGAGTGACGTCGTATCGCTACGATTCGTTCGGCAACCTTGTTGGCGTAACGCTGCCCAATGGTTTGGTCATCGACTACGTCCTCGACGGCAAGAACCGCCGCGTTGCGAAGAAAGTCAACGGCACGGTCACCCAGAAGTTCCTCTACAGTGATGGTCTTCGCCCCATCGCCCAACTCGCGCCCGACGATTCGATCGTCTATCAGTTCCTCTATGCCGAGAAAGCTTCCGCTCCGTCGCTGATCATCGGAAACGGCGGCACCTATCGCGTCATCACCGACCATCTCGGCAGCCCGCGCGGCATCATCGACATCGCCACGGGCACGTCGCTCGAATACCTCGTCTACGACGAATTCGGGAACGTCGCGATCGACACTGCCCCCGGCTTCCAGCCCTACGGTTTCGCCGGCGGTCTCTACGATCCCGACACGCACCTCGTCCATTTCGGTGCTCGTGACTACGACCCATCCCTCGGCCGCTTCCTGACGCGTGACCCGATCGGCTTCGCCGGCGGGCAGGCGAACGTCTACGACTACGCGACAAATGACCCCGTCAACTTCATCGATCCGAGCGGTCTGATGCCGGGAGACAAGGCGGGAGCAGACGCGCAGCAGCAGTACGTCGAGACTCTCACCGATCCGAACGCGAGTATCGCGGCTAAAGTTTTGGCGGGAATTGGAGGAGCGTTCGCTTCCCTGTGGACGCCGTGTACGAGTGATGCGACGTTCACCGTGCTCATTACGGCCGCAACACTTGGCACTGGTTCGGGACTCGCGGCCGAGGAGGTTGCAGCAACAACTACGCCGAGAGTATTTTGGTCCGGCGGCGATTTGGCGGAACAAGCAGGCGTTGAGTGGGCTGAAGCGAATGGTGCCACGACGCTCGAGATGACGCAGGCCGGCCGAGATCTCACCGAAACGACCAAAGGTCTTGACTGGCTAACGGAAGCGCGTCCGCAGTGGGTTGACGCTTCACGCGAATTCGCCGAGGGTGCCAGCGGAGATGTGCACGTTTTCCACAACGGGGTTGACGGCGTGCGCCTCTCGAGTGTTTGGAGAGAAGTCGAGTATCCCGCACTCATGAACAATCCTGACGTCAACATCATCTATCACGTCGTGTATTGAAGGGCCGGAGAATCATGTTCAGCATTCCCAGAGTAAACGTCATCGAGAGTGACGAGGGCTTTTCGGTGGAGGTGCTTGGTCGTACTGGCATCCGCTATTCCGAGGGCGACCGCTCTCTTCGAGTAAGCTCGGAAGTCCTTGCGGGACCCGCAGCGATGGCGGTCTATAGCCGGTCGATTCAACGATGGGCTCAGCCTTATCAGGACGAAGAAATCGATGCAGCGAAACGCTCCCAGATTGTCGACAACATAAGGAGAGCATTTCGTTTCCGAGGCCTAGAAATCGAAGTCTCCTAATGGTTTTTGCTAATCGCCCAACTCGCGCCGACCGAGCCGTGGGCCGCGAACCAGATGGTCACGAATATCTGTCAGGATGGACCGATAGGTTGCAATGTCCATCGTCTAATGTCTCGGCAAGCAAATCGAAGACAACATTTCCACTCACAAGCGGGGAAGGCGTAAAGTCTGGCATATTTTGAGGTCGCATGCGATAACGGTCATGCCACGCGCAAGACACTGTTCGACGGCCGGCAGATCAACTTCAGCCTCGACGCCGATGGCAACCTGACGTCGATTACGCCGCCAGGAAGACCGGCCCATCTCTTCACATTCACACCCATTGGCCAAAGCGAGGGCGCGACCGTCCCCGGCGCCCCTGCAACGCTGGTGCAGTACAACCGCGACCGGCAGGTCACGTCATTGACACGGCCCGACGGCACGCTGATCGCCAACAGTTACGATTCAGCTGGGCGCCTCTCCACCGTTTCGACGCCCTCGGGTCTGCTTGCGTTGACATACTCGCCCACCTCCGGAGCATTGACCTCCATCGCCGCGCCTAACGGCATCAGCACCGCTTACACATACGACGGCTTCCTACCGAAGACAGTCTCATGGAGCGGTGTAGTCAGCGGCACGATCGGCTTTGCCTACGACAACGATTTCCGTATCACGAAGAAGACGATCGGCACCAACGCGCCGATCACGTATGGCTACGATGGTGACGGTCTGCTCTCATCGGTTGGCGTAGAGACGATCGCGCGTGATGCAGGCAATGGACGTGTAGTCGGCACGACGGCAGGCTTGATCAGCGATACGCGCAACTACGACGAATTCGGCCAGCCGAGCGACTACACGGCGCTGCTCAGTGGATCGCCGTTCTTCGCCGAGCACTACACGCGGGATGCGGCGGGCCGCATCACAGCGATCAGCGAAACCATCGGTTCGACGACGACCACGCGTGCTTATGGCTACGACGACGCCGGACGGCTTGCGGTTGTCACGCAAAACGGTGCAACGGTCGGCCGCTACACGTACGACGTGAACAGCAATCGCCTGGCGCACGTAGCCGCCTCCGGCACGGAAGCTGGCACGTACGACGACCAGGATCGCATCGTCAACTACGGGCAGTACACGTTCCAATACAACGCGAATGGAGAGATCACGTCCCGTACCTCGCCGACGGGAACGACTTCCTACCGCTATGACGCATTCGGGGACCTGGTCGGAGTCGCGCTTCCCAACGGCACGGTGATCGACTACGTGTTGGATGGCCGGAATCGCCGCGTCGCGAAGAAGGTCAACGGCGCGATCACCCAGAAGTTCTTGTACGGCGACGGCCTCCGTCCGATCGCCCAGCTCGCGCCGGACGATTCCGTTGTCTATCAGTTCCTATACGCCGAGAGAGCTTCCGCTCCTTCGCTCATTGTCGGCGCTGGCGGCACCTACCGCGTGATCGCCGATCACCTCGGCAGCCCGCGCGGCATCGTCGACATCGCCACTGGCGCATCGCTCCAATACCTTGCGTATGACGAATTCGGCAACATGACGACCGACACCGCCCCCGGCTTTCAGCCCTACGGTTTCGCCGGCGGTCTGTACGATCCCGACACGCACCTCGTTCACTTCGGTGCTCGTGAGTACGCCCCCTCGCTCGGTCGCTTCCTGACGCGTGACCCGATCGGCTTCGCCGGCGGGCAGTCGAACGTGTACGACTATGCCGCGAACGATCCTGTCAACTTCATCGATCCAAGCGGCTTGATGCCCGGAGACGAGTCGGGAGGCGTGTCTCAGGCGTTCTACGCGGATATCCTGACCGATCCCAATGCGTCGACCGCAACGAAGGTTCTCGCCGGCATCGGTGGGGCATTCTCATCGCTCTGGACGCCCTGCACGAGCGACGCCACGTTTACGGTTCTACTCACTGCCGCAACGTTGGGTACAGGAGGAGCAGTAGGCGAAGTAGCGGAGGAGGCAGGGGAGGACGCGCTCGCTTCCTATATGCGTCAGGCTGAAACGCTTGACGTCTCGACCGCGGAGAATGAGGCGGTGTTCTACTCAGGACCGGCCAACCGCACGCTTGCGGAGGAGTTCGCGGAAGCAAATGGGCGAACGACACTCGAAAACACGCCCGGTGGCCGTTGGTTGGATCAGCAAAACCTGTTCGATGGGAATAGCCCGCTGACGACGGACCAGGCCGTGCAGGTTTGGTCAAGATTATCGGAACGATACGCGGAAGGTGCGTCCGGCAATGCGGTAGGGTTCGTAGAGGGCGCGAGAGCCGGAAGTATTTTCAACACCGTTGAATACCCTACGCTGTTGAATAATCCAAATATAACTAATGTCATTACCGGAGGATTTTGATGTTTCGACGCCTTGCTCCTCAGAAGGTACAGCATAGTTCGGGCTATGTTGTTCAGACAGGAGATCGATATTCGCTTCAATATCTGGAGGGTGACCTCTGTGCGACGATTGAAGTGGACTTTGGCGTCATAACGGGTATCTATCCCGACTCGATGAGCATCCGTCACGGCAGCCAGGGTGAAGTTCGCCGTCCAACAGGTATTGAACGTCAGGAGATCATGGACCGTATTAAGGGCGCGCTTGACTTCATGGGAACGAAATATGAAATCTGTCATCGTTGAACAAATATGCTGACGCCTGCCGTTCCGATCCAATCGGGTCAGGTATCGAAATGATTGGGGAGCCAGCCCCGCTCCCGTAATTTGGGCATTAGGTGCTAACCGGGTTTGCACGCGAAGTCGTGAAGACGCCGTCCGGCCGTTCTCATCGCTCACCGCTCCGAGCGGCATAACCACGAGCTACGCGTATGACGGGTTTCTGCCGAAGACGATCGCATGGAGTGGATTGGTCAACGGATCGATCGCCGTCGCGTATGACAAGGATTTCCACGTCACCAGCAAGACGATCGGCAACAGGACACCGATTCCCTTCAGCTACGATGACGACGGGCTGCTTACATCGGCCGGCGTGGAGACGATCTCCCGCGACGCATCGAACGGGCGCGTCACCGGCACGAGTGCGGGTCTGATCAGCGACACGCTCCAGTACGACGAGTTCGGCCAGGTCAGCGATTATGTCGCCTCGCTCAGCGGCGCGCCGATGTTCAGCGAGCACTACACGCGTGACGCTGCCGGCCGGATCACGGCAATCCACGAGACGAACGGTTCATCGACCACCACTCGTGCCTACGGCTATGACGACGCGGGCCGGCTTGCCATCGTCACCGAGAACGGCGCGAGCGTCGCGAGCTACACGTACGACGTAAACAGCAATCGCCTCTCTCGCGCGACCGCGTCCGGCATACAAAGCGGCACCTACGACGATCAGGATCGCGTCACCAGTTATGGCGGTGCGACGTTCAGCTACAACGCGAACGGCGAGATCGTCTCGAAGACCGCTCCGGCCGGAGTGACGTCGTATCGCTACGACTCCTTCGGCAACCTGGTTGGCGTGACGCTGCCCAACGGTCTCGTCATCGACTACATCCTCGATGGCAAGAACCGCCGCGTTGCGAAGAAAGTCAACGGCTCGGTCACCCAGAAGTTCCTCTACAGCGATGGACTTCGCCCCATCGCCCAACTCGCGCCCGATGATTCGATCGTCTATCAGTTCCTCTACGCCGAGAAGGCCTCCGCTCCCTCGCTGATCATCGGAAACGGCGGCACTTACCGGGTGATCACCGACCATCTGGGCAGCCCGCGCGGCATCATCGACATCGCCACGGGCGCGTCGCTCGAATACCTCGCCTATGACGAATTCGGCAACGTCGCGATCGACACTGCCCCCGGCTTCCAACCCTACGGTTTCGCCGGCGGCCTCTACGATCCCAACACGCATCTCGTCCACTTCGGCGCCCGCGACTACGATCCATCCCTCGGCCGCTTCCTGACGCGCGACCCGATCGGCTTTGCGGGCGGGCAGGCAAACGTCTACGACTACGCGGCTAACGATCCGGTCAACTTCGTCGATCCTAGCGGACTGCTGTTCGGCGGTGCGGTGAACGCCGGAGAAGCATATGGCGAGAGCGCGCTCGATCAGTACGCCGAATGGGCGACGGACCCGAACGCGTCGGTCGCACAAAGAGTACTCTCCACGGTGGGTGGTGCATTTTCTGCGCTCTGGACGAAGTGCACGAGCGACGCCACGTTTACTACGCTGGTGACGGCTGCGACGCTTGGCGGTGCGGCGGAAGTGGAAGCGGAAGCCAACGTTACAAGGGGCTTTCACGCGACGAACCCGGCGAATGTCGACTCAATCCTGGAGAACGGCCTGCGCGAATCCGGGGGAGGTCGGCTGGGCAGCGGCGTATACGTTAGCGATAGTTCCGAGGGTGCAACGGCTGAATATCTTTTTCATAACCCAGGCGGCCCAGCGCCGACGGTGCTGACGGTCCAGTATGATCCGGGAGTGAACTACCTCATAGACACGCCATCTACTGTGACTCAGGGACCGCTTCCCTTCGCTGCCGATACGATTTCGGCGGAATCGGCACGGCTGCCGGGTGCCGTCAATACTGTTATTCGTAATGGATCAGCGACCGTGCTTCCGTAATTGGTATCAGTTCATGAATAAAAGACAAGTTCGCTGTTACAGGGCTGAGGCGCTTTGCGGAGCACAAACTGTCTCGGTGTGGTTTTCGTTGGCTGATTTCGGCGACACAGATCATCTATATACATGCATTCACTGTGGCGCCCTGTTTGTCGTCAGCGTCGACCGCGAGCACTACTCGGGTGTCCCATTCGCGATACTTCGCGGAAGGTTGTCCTGCCCAAACTGTGACAGATCACTGGCCGACGCTTGTCGATATCCAGAGACGTTTGTCTGTCCGGACGGGAGCCTCGGACATTATTCTCGGTGGGACAACTCGATACCACCGGATTCTGCGTCGGATGTTCTAAGTTTGTGGGATCCGTATGCCGACTCGCGATGAATGACAGCTTCTCACCTTGTCAAGCAGACCGCGACGGTGAAAACTCCGTCCGGCCTCGCGCTGACGATGGGCCGGAGCCATACCGTTACACTTGCCGATCCAAAGAACCCCTTGTCGCTTCTCACTCGTACCGATACGACCTCGTTCAACGGCAAGACGTTCACGCACACGTTCGACGTCACCAGCAGACAGTCGACCATCCGTTCGCCGCTCGGCCGCTCGAGGAGCGCCATGCTCAATGCGCAAGGACGCACGTCCAGCCTCTCGGCTCCTGGAATTACGTCGATCGGCTTCACCTACGACGCAAGCGGGCGTCTGACGCAGAGCACACAAGGTGCGCACTCCGTTGGCTATACCGCCGAGATGTCGTGGATGTAGGACCTGACTTCGCTCGGCGCTTCAAAATCAGATAGATCCGACGGCCGGACGCCCGCCTAGCGCCGTTTACGGCAGCGAACGTCAAGAACTGTTGAACTATGAGAACTATCAAAGTATCTACGTTCGTAACGGCCAATACCAGGGTGGCGTACCTGGGTTTGATTTCTAGGAGACGAGCGTACTGTTATGAACAACGCGAAATTCAATAGCGGGTCTTTCCGATCCTTGGCCTCGGCGAAATTTCGCTTTCTTGAGGACAAGGGATTTCGGCGCGAACCGAAATTGGAGACGACATCTCCCACCGCCGCGACGGTCGTTTATCTCGGCCGACATGTCGGATTCATATTCAGCCTCGACTTGCGCGACATCTGTGTGGATGCACAGGTCGTGAAAGTTGAGAATCATCGAATAATGCGGAATTGGGAAGGAGGATACTCATCTGAGCTCTTTATGCATCTCGTGACGCATGCGGGTCTGCGGGGATTGCGGAAGGCTCCGGGCGTTCGAGCAAACGATGCTCACGCGCTCGAACAAATGATTGATCGGTGGGCGCAATTACTTTTGGATGCCGGACAGACGCTCTTGCTGGACCGCCCGGAGTCTCTTCCGAGATAAGCAGATGCGGCAGCGTGCGGCGCGCAACGAGCAGCCGGTGTTGAGATTTTTTATGAAGAGTCGCTCTGAGTCGATTACTGAGGCAGACAAGAATGCGTTGTTCCCGATTATTGATGATCTCATCGGCGGCTGGTGCGACCGTCGAGAGCTAAAGCCTCTTCGCATACTCCTGCGTTCGTACCCGCTATCGAGCGGGCTTACCGATGACTGGCAGCAACTATACGAGTCTCTCCTGGATCTCGAGCATCTCCAGGCTTCAATAACCGCGGACGAGCGCGAACGACTCACGTATTCGAGGAGGATTGTTGAGTTTATTCTGCGCCGATAACCCGATGCAAGGAGGCGAACCTGCTGATGAGGAGTTGGTCAGGAGATCAGGTCCGAACTATCGTGGAAGCCTAGAGGAAAGTATCAAAGCAGTGACGAGCCAGGTGCGGTACGCATCGACGGCAGACTCAGATCATATTGACTAAAGAATGTCGAGCGTAAATCCATCATTCTGAGACCGAGCATGTCTACACATCCAATTTTCTACCTCTTATCGAGTGAGAATTACGCACTTCGCGCAGCCAGAAGTTGCACGGAGGCGCGGCCGCTACCGGGCAGACACACTGGTGGCTCTTATGTTCACGTGAAGATCGAACCAGAAATCATCGGCCAGCAGTTCGGTCTAGGCGGTCGTGACATTCATCATGTTGTGCTAGTGTAGTGTCTCACGCTGTTGTTGACTTATGAGCGCTGTCCGGGCGCGGCCGACCTTCTCGAGAATCTTGTCTGCCTGGGCAGTCCAGATGAAGGGACGGGGGTCCTCGTTGTGCGCGTCGATATAGTCGTGGATCGCGGCGATGAGCTCAGGCACGCTGGTGAAGCTGTCGGACCGAATGCGATCTGTGGTCAAGTCTCGGAAGAATCGCTCGACGACGTTCAGCCAGGAACTACTCGTGGGGATGAAGTGAAACTTGAATCTGGGATGCTTCTCCAACCAGCCAGTCACCTTGGCGTGCTTGTGAGTTCCGTAGTTGTCGAGGATCAGGTGGATGGTCAAGTCGGAGGGCGTCTGCTGGTCGATCTGGTTGAGAAAGCGAATGAACTCCTGGTGACGATGCCGGGGCATGCAGCTGGATAGGACGTTGCCTTCAAGCGTGTCCATGGCGGCAAACAAGGTCGTGGTGCCGTTCCTTTTGTAGTCGTGGGTCATCGTGCCGCAACGGCCTTTCTTGATTGGAAGGCCGGGCTGAGTACGGTCGAGCGCCTGGATCTGCGACTTCTCGTCCACGGAGAAGACCATCGCGTGTTCGGGCGGGTTGAGGTAAAGGCCGACCACGTCGATCAACTTCGATTCGAAGTTGGGATCGTTGCTCAATTTGAACGTTCGGTGCAGATGCGGCTTGAGGCCGTTCGCCTGCCACACGCGATGGACCATTGAACGGGAGACTCCCAGTTTCTTTGCCAGAGTGCGTGTGCTCCACTGGGTCGCTTCCCTGGGCTTCTTCTGTGTCGTCACCTCGATGATTCGTTTCTCGGCCGCCTGTCGTGCATCGTTCGGTCGTCCCCCACGAGGGGCATCCTTCTCGATTCCCTCGCGTCCCATCTCGACGTAACGCTGCCGCCAGAGGCCCGCTGTCTGACGCGATGTATCCAAACGCTCCGCGATCTGCTGGTTCTCGATTCCCTCTGCGGCCAGCAGGATCTTCGCTCGCAGCACCAATCGAGCCGGCGTTCTGCGGCCTCTTGCCCACTTCTCAAGGTATCGACGCTCGTCCGAGTCGAGAACAATCTCCGGCGCTCTTCGCATGTGCCATTGTCTCAGGCAGGTCGCGTTACGCCAAGAGATTATCGAGGCACTACACTAGCTCCGCGGCATGCCGGCGTCACGCTCATGCCATTGTCCGAATCGCCCGCCGCAGTACACGTTGCACTGCTGCTGATACCATTTGATCAGGCGCTGCAGAATGTGACATCGGACGATCTGCGACTGTTGCCGGCGGCGGCCGGCAAGACCGCCGAGCCGCTGCTGCAGGCGAGTACCGTAGATCGTTTGCGAGACATCCTGCGGCGATCGGCCGAGTTGCTGCGCGAGACCGGAACGCAGGTTCTCAGCGGCGATGAAAACGCATTTAATGCCGTGGCACGTCTTCAACGGCAAGATGCTGACCGTGTCACGCGAGAGCAGTTGTCGAAGCAAGCTCGACGCGGTTTGGAAAAGGCGTGGTCAACAGGCGATTTCGCAAGCGTTGTTGAGATTCTCGAAGAAATGCCTGCTCTCGGCCCTCTCGACAAAGAGCGCTTGCAGTACGCGCGCAAACATAGCGATCGCCACAAGATGTAGAGCGTCGCGTCGTCGTCATCCACAGTACCGGCAGTATCTCGAGCTAGCGGCCGAAAAGGTCGTTGTCGACGCCGGGGAGAGTCTTCTTTCAGACGGAGTTGAGGCCGGTGATTACCGACGCCGCCAAGCAGGCGTTGCAGCAAGTGCATTGATCCGTTCGCGATCGGTGACGACGGGCGCTGCCCGACGGCCGTCATGATGGACGTATGCGAAAAATTGCGATCGTCGGCAGCGGCATCTCCGGACTCGCTGCCGCGCACGGGCTGGTCAAATCGGGCTTCGACGTCATGCTCTACTCCGATCGAACCGCGAACGACTGGCTGGAGAAGAGCCGGCCGACCGGCACGGCGGCGCGCTTCGACCTCGCGCTGACGTACGAGCGCGAGCTCGGTCTCAACTTTTGGGACGATGTCGCGCCGAAAGGGGAGGGCGTCTACCTCACGTTCTGTCCCACGCTGCACAACCCGCTGGTGACGCTCGCCGGACGATTCGAGCGGCCGTTTCAGGCGGTCGACGTGCGGCTGCAATCTGCGCGATGGATGGCGGAGCTCGATCGCCGCGGCGGACGGGTGAAGATCGCGAAGGTCGGCGTCGAGGATCTCGAACCGCTCGCGCGCGAGCACGAGCTGGTGATCGTCGCCGCCGGCCGCGCCGAGCTCTGCCAGCTCTTCGCACGCGATGAATCGCGGAGCATCTACGACTCCGCGCAACGGCAGCTGGCGATGGTGATCGCCACCGGCGCCGCGCGCTTCAACGTGCCGATGACGCCGGTCCGCTTCGACTTCCTCGGCACCGACGGCGAGATCTTCTTCGTCCCGTACTTTCATAAGGACAAAGGTCCGTCGTGGAACATCCTGGCCGAGGCGAAGCGCGGCTCGCGGCTGGATCGCTTCGGCGAGCTGAAGTCGGGCGAGGAAGTGCTCCAGCGATTGAAGGCCGTCGTCGGCGAGCTCTTTCCGTGGGACGCGGAATTCGTGCGCGAGCTGCAGCTCGCCGATGCGAACGGCTGGCTCACCGGCGCGGTCACGCCGAGCGTGCGTCGCGCGAGTGCCGAGCTGCCGTCGGGCCGCGCCGTCGCGGCGCTCGGCGATACCGCGATTTCGTTCGATCCGATCGCGGCACAGGGTGCGAACAGCGGGATCAAGCAGGCGAGGCACCTGGTGCAGGCGATGGCGGCGCGCGGCGACCGTCCGTTCGATCGTGCGTGGATCGATGAGACGTTCGAGTCGTACTTCATGGAGCACGCGAAGTTTGCGTATCAGTTCAGCTCGATCCTGCTCGAGGAGATCACAGCGCCGGCGAAGGAGCTGCTCATCGCGCAGTACGGCAGCGATGGACGTGCGGACAACACATCGACACAGCAGCGCATCGCGAATGCGTTCGTCGAGAATTTCAACGATCCCCGGCGCATGACGCCTGCGTTCACCGACATGACCGCTGCGCGAATGGTCGTCGGGCAGCAGTCGGGCGGGAGTTGGTTGTGGCCGGGCATCCGTGGACGTGCGGCGATCGCCAAAAATCAGGTGCGGCTGAAGTTCGCATGACTCCGCGATCAACTTCGCCGCAGCTGGGAGGCAAACGCCGCGAAGTGGTGTAGGGCAAGCTCTCAGCTTGCCGCTCGGGCCTCGGCGCCACTGATCGAAGCCGCACGCGAGCTCGGCGGCGGCGAGTTCGTCGTGCTCCCGTATGAAGAGATCGTCGCGGGACGACTGCCATTTCGTGCACCGTTCGACATCATCGCCGCGAATTTCTCGCTGCTCGATGATGCGTCGAGGAATTGCTGCGCGCTTTGCGGCCAGCGTTGTCCGCTGAAGGCCGGCTATTGATCCAGACCGTTGCGATGCCACCGACGGGTGGTGTACCGAAACATTCGCCGCGTTCCCCGCCGGCTATGCGCGGATCGATGTCCGCGAGACGCCCGTGTCGCTCCTGATCGGTGCATCATTGAACGATGAGTGAGCTCCTCGCTGCGACGCCGCAGTTCACCGTGCCCGATCTCATCCGAACCGTCAGCTACTACCGCGACGTGCTCGGATTCGAGGTCGCCGGCTACTGGGACGGCGAGCAGGTGAGCGACGAGCCGCGCGATCCGGTGTTCGCGATCGTGCAGCGCGATCGGGTCCGCATCTTCTTCAATCGCGGCGCGGCGGCTCAGACCGGGCGTGCCGACGGCGCGTACGACGTCTACTTCACGGTGAACGGAGTCGATGAGCTGGCGAGCGACTTTCGCACGCGCGGGGCGGAGATTCTCGATGGTCCCGAGGATCGCGTGTACGGGCAGCGGGAAGTGGTGATTCGCGATTGCAACGGGATCGTGCTGACGTTTGGGGAGCCGCGATGAAAACGGAACTGACGTTCAACCCGGCGACGCCGATTTTTCGCGTCGGCGATCTCGACGTGAGCCTGCGGTTCTATGTCGAACAGCTCGGTTTCCGGATCGACTGGCGCGGTGACGAAGACTTGTTCGCATCGGTTTCCCGCGGACGCTGCACGTTGTTTCTCTGCGTCGGCGGTCAGGGTCATCCCGGCGGCTGGATCTGGGTCGGCATGAGCGATGTCGACGAGCTGCACGCCGAGCTTCGGACGAAGAACGTGCAGATCCGGAGCGAGCCGGAGAATTACCCGTGGGGCTCGCGCGAGATGCACGTTCAGGATCCCGACGGCAACGTGATTCGCTTCGCGTCCGACACGACGTAAACGGAGTCGCCGGCGACGATTGCCCGGATGCCGAAGCGCCGGAGCGCTTCCGTCGTCGCCGCGGTGGGCGAGAAGTGATCTCGCTCGACAACCTCCGCGGCGATGCGGACTTGTGCGAGCCGCGCCCAGTAGCAAATCGACGGCGGAGCGGCGACGGCGACGCGATCGCCTGACTGAATGCCGGCCTGCCGCAAGCGTTGCGCGATGAGCCAGTCGTGCGGCACCGGATCGCGGCGGAGCATCTCCAGTTCGCTCAGCGTGTCGCGACTGGTGGCGAGCGCCAGAAAGACGGCGACGGCGCCCGCCGTCAGCAGCGGCCGTGCGCGTCGCAACGTCTCCGCATCGAAGCCTGCGAAGAGACCGATCCAGAGCACCGCGATCGACGGCGAGACGTAGCGCGGAAGCACGAGCACCAGTCCGTACATCGCCAGCACCGCGAGCGCCGGCGCGGTCAGATACCAATGACGCCGCAACGGCTCGCGGATGTTCGGCGACGCGAACAGCAGCGCGAGGAAAACGACGAGCAGCGCGAAGTGGAGCGGCGTGCCGAGCATCGCGGAGTAGTCGCCGATGCTGTGGCGGATGCGAAGCAGCTGTGCCCGCGCATCGAAACGCGGACGCAACCCAGCGAGCCAGTAGCCGAAGTCGTCGTGCACGGCGTACGTGCCGCGTCCGGCATCATCCGGATAGGCCACGATGAGCGGATGCTGGACGATCACCGGCCGCGGGTGAATCGGCGTGCCGGTTGACGCGACCCACATCACGAGGTTGTAGCGCGACACCTCGCCGGTCGAAAAGCGGCCGAGTTTCATCGACAGCAGGATGATGTAAAAACAGGCGATCGCGGCGAAGAGCGCGAAGGCGAGTGATGCGCGCGGCAGCGACTTGCGTCCGCCTGCGATCGCGGCGGCGGCGAGCAGAAACAGGCCGATCGGCAGCATCGCTTCCTTCGACAGGTAGCCGAGGCCGAGAGTTGTGCCGAGGGCGAGATAGATCCGCCAGGTGCGTTCGCCGTTTGCGATGCGGACGAGGTATGCGGAGCCGAGGAAGATCGCGGCGGCGACGAGCAGATCGGGAGTGAGGCTGGCGGGGCCGGTCTCGAGCGCGAAATTGCAGGCCCAGAGAAACAGCAAGTACGCGATCGGGACCAGCGCATCGTTTCGCAGCGCCGCGAGCAGGCGCTCGAGCGCCACAAACGCGCCGCAGTACATCAGGAACACGATGCCGTGCGCGGCGGTGCTTTCGTAGTACGGACTCACATGGTTCGTGAGGGCGAGCAGCAGAGGAACGACCGGACTGCGATGGTCATTCATCGCGGCGAACCAGCCGCGGCGGAGCAGGGCGTCGGCGACGTCGAAGTACGCGACGCCGTCCGGATTGACGTAAAAACGCCAGTGCCACGCGTACAGCGCACCGATCGCGATCACCGCCGCGCGGGCGACGTTTCTCATCCCGACGCAAGCTACCAGATCCGCACGCGCGCCGCGGGGGCGAGGTACAACCGCTGGCCCGGATGCACATCGAATGCGTCGTACCACGCGTCGAGATTGCGGACCGTGTCTGCCCGGTAATCCTCCGGCGCGTGATCGTTGGTCGCCACCTGCTTTCGCATGGCGGCCTCGCTGATCTTCCGCCGCTGCGTTTGGGCGTAGGCGAGGAAGAACTCGCGGTCCTGCGCCCGCACGTACTCGCTGTCCGTCAGCCGGCTGCCGAGCGTTTTGCGATAAGCATCGAACGCCGCGGCGAGGCCGCCGAGGTCCGCGATGTTTTCCGTCAGCGTCAGCTTGCCGTCGATCGCGAGGCCGGGGAGCGGCTGATATGCGGAGAACTGATCGGCGAGCAGACGGGTGAGGGCGTCGAAGTGCTGCTTGTCCTCGTCCGTCCACCAGTGGCGCATGCGGTGCCCGGTGTCGTACTCCGCGCCGAGGATGTCAATGTAGTGCGTGAGATCGTGTCCGATGAGCGCGCCGAGCGAGCCGTATGCCGCGGCGTCGGACGATGCGTGATCGTACTTCGGCGGTTCGAGCAGCGCGGCGGCCATGACATACGAGTTCTGCTGGAACACGAGAATCGCGCCGACCGTCTGCGGCGGGATGTACCAGTACTTCAGATCGACCGGCTGGCCGAGGCGCGCGACGGCCTTGCGATACGCGCGGTCACGGACGCGCATCAGGTTGCCGAGCGGATCGTTCGGATCGATCTGCAGCGACGAGTCGTCATCCCACTGATCGGGATATCCGAGTCCGACGTACAACGTTTTCAGCTTCAGCAGCGCGCTCGCTTTGGTGGCCGGCGACATCCAGGTCGACGCCTCCACGCGTTTGATGAGCGCGGCGCGCACGTTGTCGGAGATGCGCTCGACGCGCGCTTTCTGTTCGGCGGGGAAATAGCGCTCGGCGTACATGCGGCCGAGGGCGCCCGGCATCGCCGACTTCGTCGCGGCGAGTGCACGCTCGGCGCGGGAGGGTTGCGCACCGGCCGTTGCTTCGCGGTGGGCGCGCGGCAGCACGTCGGCGAAATCGTAGAGCGCGTGGAAGCGCAGGTAGTCCTTCCACGGATCGAGAGGCTGCGACGCAACCGCTGCCGCCAATCCGGTCACGGCCGATGGTTGCCAGGCGACGAATTCTTTCTGTGCGGCCAGCCCGGCTGCGTCGAAGAAGAGGGTCCAGTCGATGCCGGGAGCGCGTTGCGCGAAATCGGCGCGCGTCCAGACGTTGTCGGCGTTGCGGTCAGCGGAGGATGCTTCCGCTGTCGCGTGACTTTGCGCGAGCACTGTTTCCAGCGACAGCACCGCATCTGCCCGTTCCTCTCCTCGGCCGAGCATCTTCCGGATGGTTTCGCGATACCGCTCGCGAAGCGCCTTCTTGGCGGGATCCGCGCTGAGGTAGTCGTCGCGATCCGGCAGACCGAGGCCTCCCTGCATCAGGAACGCGACGTTGGTCGTTTCTCCGTGGATGCTCTGCTCGACGGAGAGGCCGAGCGGACTGGCCGAATCGTAGATGCCGAATCCCATCGGGTCGACATCGGCGCGCATGCCGCGACCCAGCTGGCGGGTGAGGTCTGCTCTGTCGGAGATCTTCTCGATCCGGTCGAGCAGCGGCTGCAGCGGCGCGAGGCCTTTGGCTTCGATTGCGGCCTCGTTCAGATACGCGGCGCGGAAATCGGCGACTTTGCGTGCCGGCGAACCGGCGGGGGCGGTGCTCGCGGCATCGAGCAGTGCCGCGACGCGGCGGCGCGCCTGCTCTTCCAGCTCGTCGCGCGCTCCCCAGCGTTCCCTGCCGGCCGGAATCGTCGTTGCCTTCAGCCAGCCGGCGTTCGCGTAGGCGAAAAAGTCATCGCCGGGGCTGACGGCGCTCTCCGGAGGTGGCGCCATCATCAGGATCGGCAGCGCGACGGCGGCAAGTCTGTGCATTTGCATGACGGCGAACATACCGGCGCACCGGCGGCCCGTCGCGACGCAGGCCGACAACTTTCATTCACTTTCGGACAAGCGGGAGCAGCGGCGTTACATCTGTGCATCAGTTGCGGAGAACGGCTGGCGACATGCGGCGGAGCGAAATATCGTGATGCGCGGTGATCGCGCGCGCAGAGCTCATCGACGTCCTCTTCGTCATCGTGCCGCATTCGCTGCTGCTCGACATCGCCGGACCCGCGGAAGCCTTCCGTCTCGCCAATCAGCACCGTGAAGCTCGGGGTCTGCCGCCGCGCTTCCGTCTCACGTTCGCGGGGCCGGTGACGACACCGGCCACGTCGGTCGGGTTGGCGTTGGCCGATCTGGTTTCACTGCCCGAGCAACTCGAGACGCCGACATGGGTCGTCGTCGTCGGTCAGCCCACGGCACACGTGAAACAGGTCACGCCGGAGATCGCGCTCACCGCGCAATGGCTGCGTGACCGGCTGCACGAGGCGCTGCTCGATCCGGACACGCCGCACCGCCTGATGACGATCTGCTCGGGCACGCTCCTCGCCGCCCGCGCCGGACTCCTCGGCGCGCGCCGCTGCACCACGCATCACGAGCTGCTGCACATGCTCCGCGCCCTCGCGCCACACGCGCAGGTGATCGAGAACCGGGTCTTCGTGGTGGATGGGCCGATCGCGTCGAGCGCCGGCATCACGGCAGGCATCGACGTCGCGCTGCATCTGATCGCGGGGGAGTGCGGCGAGGCGCTCGCTGCGAGCGTGGCCGAGGACATGGTGGTGTACCTGCGGCGCTCTCCGCGCGACACCGAGCTGTCGCCGTTCCACATGCACCGCCGCCATCTCCACCCGACCGTGCATCGGGTACAGGACGCGATCCTCTCCGATCCGCAACGCGAGTGGGACATGGCGTCGCTGGCCGAGGCCGGTCAGGCGACGCAGCGTCATCTGCTGCGGTTGTTCATCGATCACGCCGGCATCTCGCCGTTGCACTACCTCCGGCTGATCCGGCTGGAGCGCGCCCGCCAGTCACTCGAATACGGCGCGACCGTCACCCGCGCCGCTGCGGAAGCGGGATTCGGCTCCGACCTGCAGATGCGCCGCGCGTGGAGCCGGCAATGGGGCGGTTCGCCGCGCGATGCGGCGAGAGCCGGCGATCGCCGCGAATGACGCGGCGCAGCGCATAGGTGGTGCAATGCACCACGAGGTGTGCGTCCCGCGCACCAGGGTGCGGTGTCATGCACCACGGGGCGTGCGTCGCTGCGCCGGGCGCTTGGCGCAATGCACCAGGGTGTGTGTGCGTGCTGGGAGGGGGTGGTGCAATGCACCACTATGTGCGCGTCCCTGTACCAGGGTTTCGGTGCAGTGCACCTCGGTGTGTGTGTGCGTGCACCAACGGTGTGGCGCAATGCACCGCGACCGGTGTGCACGTGCATTGAGGGTGGGGGGGGACCGCGACTCCCGGCTTGGAGCTTGTCATGCGACCGCTTCATCGTTGGCGACGCTGCTCACGAACGCGCTGTATCTTTGCGACCGAATCTGGAGTTAGCCCGACCGATAAAGGAGGCCGCCTCACGGCGGCAACTATCGATGCGCCCCAGCGGCAAATCGCACGAGCATCGCGTGTTGCGAAACCATTTTGGCGTGGTTCGTCACAATTTGCACGGCGCTTCGCGTTCTTGCCGTTATGCGCCTCGATCGCCAAATGCGGCAGCAAAATCGCGGCACTCTCCGCCAGTTTAGTCGTCCGCCCACTCAGCGCACGTCAAGAACCTCATCGACGTCTGCCGCGTCATGATGAGGCAACGCAAGCCGTAATCGGCACGAGATTACGACCCTTGGCTCATGCCTCCAAACCAC
>DATEZA010000167.1:0-4048 GCA_035255945.1 Thermoanaerobaculia bacterium | reverse complement strand
TGGATCACCACACGGTCGAAGCACGAGAGCACGCCGACGATCTTGTTCGCGTGACGGTCGATCAGGCTGGCCATCGGCTGACGATACCGCCGGCCGCGCATCCAGACTTACTTTCTTGGTTTCGGCTATGCCGAGGTAGGGAAATCCCGCCTTCAGACACTCCTCTAACTAAGGGCGCCCTCAAACAGATCACCGGCTCGGAAGCCGGTTTGGAGGGCACATGTCAAGTTCCCGCTTTCTTAGGCAGATAGTTATAGGTGTGTTTACGGCCACTCTCCTACTGAGTGGCCCAGCCGCTTTGGCAGTACAACGCGTAGATGAGCCTCGCGACCCAGTCGTACGGTTTGTGAAGTACCTCAAAAAGGTCTTCTCGATCATCACGCAGGACGACCTTAAGCCGGATCCCCCCCATCCCTGATCCCCTACAATACCCGCACTTCTTTTGAAGGCGGGTCATCGTGGAGATTCTTTCGGTCCGGGATGTCGTCAAAACCTTTGATTCCGTCCGGGCGGTGGATGGGGTTTCGTTCACCGTCCGGCGCGGCTCCATTACCGGTCTCCTCGGCCGCAATGGCGCCGGGAAAACCACCACCATTCGCATGATCACCGGGATCTTCTTTCCCGATTCCGGCTCCATCGATTGGGGCGGGAAAAACAGCGACAGCTACAGAGATCGCATCGGGTATCTGCCCGAGGAGCGCGGGCTCTATAAGCAGATGAACGTGGTGGAGCTGCTGCTGTTTCTGGCGGAGATCAAAGGGCGGAAGGGCGCGGACGTAAAAAAGGACATCGACCGCTGGCTCGACCGCTTCGAGCTCGGCGAGAAGCGCGCCGCCAAAGTCGAAGAGCTCTCCAAGGGGAATCAGCAGAAAGTGCAGCTCATCGGCACGCTGCTCCACGATCCCGAGCTCATCATCCTCGACGAGCCACAATCGGGACTCGATCCCGTCAATATGGTCCTCGTGCGCAAGCTGCTCAACGACCTGCGCAATGAAGGCCGCACCATTCTCCTGTCGACGCACATGATGGGCGAGGCCGAAAAGATGGCCGATGACATCGTCCTCATCCACCGCGGCAAAGTCGTCCTCGGAGGCGCACTCGACGACGTCCGCGCCTCTTACGGCAAGAACACCCTGCACATCGATTTCGACGGCGACGGCGCGTTCCTCAACACGCTTCCGGAGATCAAGCGCGCCACGATCGTCAGCAATGCCGCGGAAATCACGCTCAACGAGGGCGCCGATCCGCAGCGCATCCTGGAAGCCTCGATCGGAAAACTGCGCATCCGCCGATTCGAGCTCGCCTCGCCGTCACTCGAAGAAATCTTCATCGAGAAGGTCGGCGCCGAGACGCTGCAGGAGGTGGCGTAATGGACAAGATGCTCGCCGTGCTCAAACGCGAATACCTCGCCGGCGTCCGCAAGAAGATGTTCATCGTCATGACGCTGGTCTTCCCGCTCTTTCTCGGCGGCATCTTCCTGATTCCGATCTTTGTGATGGGGCGCGGACTCGGCCAAAAGAAAGTCGCCGTCATCGATGCGACCGGCAGCCTGCAAGCGGCATTCGCGAAGCCCGACGAAATCGGCAAAGCAGCCGGCGAAAAGGCCTCGATGAGCATCGAATACGTCGACGCCAAGGGACAGAGCCCCGACACCTCCGCGAAGCCGTACCTCGATCGAATGAACACCGACAACAGCGCGCGCAAACTCGATGCAGTGCTGGTCGTGCCGCCGTCGGCACTCGATTCGAGCGATGCGACGCTGAAGTTCTACAGCCGCTCCGCCGCCGACATCATCACGCAGGAGCGCATTGCTTCGATGACCAACCGCGGCATTCACGCGCACCGGCTCGCGCTCCGCGGATTCAACGAAGATGAAGCAAACAAACTGCTCGCATCGGCGAAAGTCGACGGCATCCAGATCTCGAAAACCGGCGAAGAGAAAAAAGGAGGCACCGCCAACTTCCTCGGCGGCCTCGTGCTCTGCGGACTCTTCCTCTTCCCGTCGTTCATTTACGGACTGGAGATCATGCGCGGCATCATCCAGGAGAAGAACGATCGCGTGGTCGAAGTGCTCGTCTCGTCGATGTCGCCCAAGCAGCTCCTGACCGGAAAAATCCTCGGCACCGCGCTCATCGGACTAACCCAGGTTTCCGTCTGGCTGCTCATGGCCGCACTTGGCGGCGCGTTCGCCGCGCAGGCGTTCTCATTCGCCGGCGAGAACATCACGCGCTTCCTCCACCCGTCGATGTTCGTCTACTTCATCGTCTTCTTCCTGCTCGCATATCTCACCTACGTCTGCGTCTACGCGATCGCCGGCGCGGCGTGCAATTCGGACAAAGAAGCGCAGCAGCTGATCGGACCGATCACCATGCTGATGATGCTTCCCTGGTTCCTCGTCGCGGTGCTGATCACGAATCCCGATTCGTCGCTCGCCGTCGGCTTCTCCCTCGCGCCGGTCTTCGGACCGATGACCATGTTCCTTCGCACGCTCGTCACCGACCCGCCGCTGTGGCACATCGCGGTGTCGATCGTCGTCTCAATCATCACCATCACGCTCTTCTTCCGCGTGACGGCGAAGATCTTCCGCGTCGGCATCCTGTCGTACGGAAAACGGCCGACCATCCCTGAGTTGTGGCGCTGGTTGAAAGTCGCCTAAGATCCGCGGCATCAGCAGCAACTCAGGGGGTTCGATGGAGATCACGACTCTCAACGACATCTACGCCGAAACGTGCGAGGTCGAACGTGACGCGGTGATGCTGGTCAAGAACGGCGATCGCTGGGACAAGGTCACCGTTCCGCAGTTCCGCGACAACGTCCGCTGGTTCTCGACAGGTCTTCGCACGCTCGGCGTCAAGCCCGGCGACCGCGTGGCGATCCTGGCCGAAAACCGGCCCGAATGGACGATCGCGGACTTCGGCATCCTTTGCGCCGCAGCCATCACCGTCCCGGTTTACCCGACGCTCCTCGGCTGGCAGATCGAGTACATCTTCAACGACTCCGGCTCCGTCGCCGTGGTCTGCTCGACCGAAGAGCAATTGAAGAAGGTGCTGGAGATCAAAGGGCACTGCCCGATGGTCCACAACATCATCGTGTGCGATCCGCCCGCGAAGCTGCCCGACGGCGTGCTGACGTTTCAGCAGGTCGTTGACATGGGCCGCGCGGACGAAGAGGTCAGCGGCCGCGGTCGATTCGACGAGCTGCGCAAATCGCGCAAGGCGAGCGATCTCGCCACGCTCGTCTACACATCCGGCACGACGGGCAATCCGAAGGGCGCGATGCTGACGCACGGCAACATCGCGAGCAACGTCGCCGCGACCTGTTCCGTGATGCCGATCCAGCGCGGCGACATCTGCATGTCGATCCTCCCGCTCTCCCACATCCTCGAGCGCATGGGCGACTTCAGCTACCTGCACATGGGCTGCACCATCGCCTATGCCGAGAACGTGAACAAAGTCGGCGAGAACCTGATGGAAGTGAAGCCGACGGTGTTCGCCGCGGTGCCGCGCCTCTTCGAAAAAATGCGCTCGAAGATCATGGACGGTGTTGCGCAGCAGCCGGCGTCGAAGCAGAAGATCTTCAAGTGGGCGCTCGGCATCGCCACGGCACGGCTCGACTATCGCGTGACGCGGAAGCCGATGCCGCTCGGCCTCAAGATCAAATCCGCGATCGCCGACAAGCTCGTTTTCACGAAGATCCTCGATCGCCTCGGCGGACGCGTGCGCTACGTCCTCTCCGGCGGCGCGCCGCTCTCGCCCGAGCTCGCAGCGTTTTTCATCGGCGCCGGCGTGGAGATCCTCGAAGGCTACGGCCTCACCGAAACTTCGCCGGTCATCTCGCTCAATCGTCCCGACAAGCGCCGCATCGGCACAGTGGGCCCGCTCGTTCCCGGCGTGCAGGTGAAGATCGCCGACGACGGCGAGATCCTCTCGCGCGGACCGCACATCATGCAGGGCTACTGGAACAATCCCGAAGCGACCGCGCAGGCGATCGACTCGGAGAACTGGTTCCACACCGGGGACATCGGCGAGATCGACAGGGACGGCTTCCT
>DATEZA010000166.1:0-12976 GCA_035255945.1 Thermoanaerobaculia bacterium | reverse complement strand
GAGAATGATTTCGATCCGGGCGCGAAGTACCACATTCCGGGCAACACGCCGTACGCGCGATACTTCCTCGCCGACATCCTGCAGTTCCAGTTTCACCGCGCGCTCTGCAACATCGCGGGACAGAAAGGGCCACTCAACCGGTGCACGATCTACGGCAACAAAGAAGCCGGCGCGCGACTCGCGTCGATGCTGGAGATGGGACAGAGCAAGCCGTGGCCCGACGCAATGGAAGCACTGACCGGCACACGCACGATGGACGCGACCGCGCTCGTCGACTACTTCGCGCCGCTGAAGCAGTGGCTCGACAAGGAGAACGCGGGGCGGGCGTGTGGATGGTAGTGCGCGCGTGTCATCCTGAGCCGCAACGACGGCGAAGGACCCGTACCTCGAGCTCGATCGACGGGTCCTTCGCCCTCTGCGGGGCTCAGGATGACATGAGGGGCGCCGCCGCGTGATCCGCTCCCTCCTCGACGACATCCGCCAGAGCGCCCGCGCGCTCGCGCACGCGCCGGCGTTCAGCGCGCTCGCGATCGGCACGCTCGCCCTCGGGATGGCCGCCGCGGTCTCGATCTTCTCGCTCCTGAAACCACTGCTCCTCCGCCCGCTGCCGTACAAAGATCCCGACTCGCTCGTCTACCTTCGCCGCATCCGCATCACCGCCGATCGCGCGCCGCTCAGCGGTCCCGACTTCATCGATTTCCGCCGTAATTCGAAAACACTCGCCGACGCCACCATCATCGGCGTCCCGGCCAGTCTCAACCTCGGCGGCATCAACGAACCGATGCACGTCACCGGCTCGCGTGTCGCGCCGAACGTCCTCCAACTCCTCGGCGTGCATCCGATCGCCGGCTCGTCACCAACGGTTCCGGGCGAAGAGATCATCATCAGCCGCCGCCTCTGGAAGCAGCTCTTCGCCTCCGATCCGCACGCGATCGGAAAAACGGTGCGGCTCGACATGAAACGCGTGCGCATCGCGGCCGTCGTCGATGACGACGTGATGTTCCCGCCCACATCCGATCTCTGGCTGCCGATCCGCCTCACCGACGAAGCCCTCGGCAATCGCGCGTATCACCAGTTCCACATGATCGGCCGATTGCGCCGCGGCGCGACCGTCGAAGAGGCGGATGCCGAGGCTGGGCGGATCGCGGGATGGTTGTCGTCGAAATATCCGGAGTCGGATCGCGGCGTCGGCGCACACGCGCTCGCATTGCACGACATGCTCGCCGAGGCGGTGCGGCCCGCGCTCGTGGTGATGAGCATCGCGGTGCTCTTCCTGCTGCTCATCGCGTGCTCCAACGTCGCAAATCTCCTGCTCGTGCGCGCGGCGGGACGGCAACAGGAGTTCGCCATGCGCCGCGCAGTCGGCGCAACGACCGCACGCCTCGTGCGGCAGATGATCATCGACGGCGTGCTGATCGCGCTCATCGCCGGCGCCATCGGCCTCGGCGCCGCGCAACTCGTCGTCGATGCGGGACAGAAGCTCGCCGTCGGCTACCTGCCGCGTCCCGAGGTGATCGTGATCGATGGCGGCGTGGCGATGTTCGCGGTGCTCCTGTCGCTCGTCACCGGCACGTTGTTCGGACTCGCGCCGGTGCTCGCCATCGGCTCGACGATGGACACGTTGCGCGGCGGCACGCGCGCCGAAGCGGCGACCGGCTGGAAGAGCCGCGCCGTGCGCGAGAGCGTGATCGTCGCGATCGTCGCGCTGTCGTTCGTGCTGCTGACCGGCGCGGGCCTGCTCGTGCGCAGCTTCATCTACCTGCGCTCCATCAACACGACCATCGATGTCGACAAACTGATGACCGCGGAGATCGCGCTGCCCGATCTTTCGTATCCCGATCCGCTCAGCCGCACGCGCTTCTTCACCCGACTCCTCGACGCATTGCGCGCCACTCCCGGCATCGACTCCGTCGCCTGCTCCGCCGGCGTGCCGCTCGAGAACACGAGCAGCGGGTTCGTCACGCGGCCGGGCACCGATCCGTCGCTCCCGCGGCAGATCGCGACGTTCACACTCGTCAGTTCCGGCTACTTCCGCACGACCGGCATCGCGCTGCTGGAAGGACGCGACTTCAACGACAACGACGTCCGCATGCTGCTCGACCCCAACGTGAATTCGCTGCTGCCGATCGTCATCAATCGCACGCTGGCGTCGCGTTTCCTGCCGGGACGGCACCCGATCGGCGCGCATCTCTTCGTCGGCGGCTCGGCGGAAGCGGAAGTGATCGGCGTGGTGACCGATGTCCGCCCGCTCGGCAACGCGCGCGAGATCACTTCGCAGTTGTACCTGCCCCTCGGCACGCCGATGCCGCCGCGCGCGATGTCGATCCTCGTGCGCAGTCCGCTGTCGGGCGCGGCGATCGTCGACACGCTGCGCCGCCGCGTGCAGGAGATCGACGGCGAAGTGCCGCTGTACAAAGTGCGCAGCATGCGGCGCGTGGTCGATGACTCGGTGACCGGCGCGCAATTGCAGATGATGATCATCGGCGCCTTCGCGGCGATCGCGCTGCTGCTCGCGGTGATCGGCGTGTACGGCGTCGTGTCGTATTCGATGGCGCAGCGGACGCGCGAGCTCGGCATCCGCATCGCCGTCGGCGCCGCACCCGCGGACCTCGTGCGCATGGTCTATCGCCGCTCCATCCGCATCGCGCTCACCGGCACCGCGATCGGTATCGCCGGCTCGCTCGCGCTGAGCCGCACGATGGAGGCGCTGCTGTACGGCGTCACGCCGTTCGATCCGCTCGTGCACGCGGCGGTGGCCATCGTGCTGATCGGCTGCTGCATCGCGAGCAGCATCATTCCCGCCCTGCGCGCATCGCGCGTGCAGCCGACCGTGTCGCTGCGTTATGAGTAGGAATGAGAGACTGAGAGACGGAGAGACTGAGGAGGACGACGCCCTCAGTCTCTCAGTCTCTTAGCTACAAGATCGTTCGCTCCAACAACTTCAAAATCCTCTTGTACTCGTCCGCCCAGCTCGTCGGATTGTCGAAGCCGTGATTCTCGACAGGATACGGCGCGAGCTCCCAGTTCTCCTTGCGCAGCTCGATCAATCGCTGCGCGAGCCGCACCGAATCCTGGAAGTGCACGTTCGTGTCGACCATGCCATGACAGATCAGCAGCGCGCCTTTCAATCCTTCGGCGAAGTAGATCGGCGATGAGCGGCGGTACGCCTCGCGATCGTCCTGCGGCAGGTTGAGGATCTCCGTCGTGTACTCGTGGTTGTAGTGCGCCCAGTCGGTGACCGGACGCAGCGCAGCGCCGGCCGCGAACACATCGGGCTGCGTGAACATCGCCATCAGCGTAATGAAGCCGCCGTAGCTGCCGCCGTAGATCGCGATGCGCTTCGCATCGACGCCATGCTCGCGCACCAGCCAGCGCGCCGCGTCGACCTGATCGTCGAGATCGATGCCTCCCATGTGCCGGTAGATCGCCGTGCGCCACGCGCGGCCGTAGCCGGCGGAGCCGCGGTAATCGACATCCATCACCACTGCGCCGCGCTCCATCAGCAGGTGATGAAACATGTATTCGCGGAAGTAGTAGGACCAGCCGAGGTAGACGTTCTGGAGGTAGCCGGCCCCGTGGACGAAGATCACGGCGGAGCCGTTCGGCTGCGCCGGTTTGTACAAACGCGCGGGGACGCTCACGCCGTCGCGCGCGGCAAAGTGCACGATCGGCGCGTCCTGCCATGCGTACTGCTCGAACGCCGGCGTGGTGGAGTGCGTGATCTGCTTTGCATCGATGGACCGCGGGACTGCACGTTGGTCGTCGGCCGGGACGGCCGACGACTGCGGGCGGGACGCCCGCGCTCCGTTGACGAAGAGCTCCGGCGGGCGGTTCGTGTAAGAGAAGACATCGGCGACCGACTGGCCGTCGTTCGACGCGATCGCGTCATGCGTGCCGTGCTGCGTCGTCAGCGGATGACGCGCGCCACCATCGATCGGAACACGCTCGAGCTGCTGCTCGAACGCACTCGTTTCACTCGTGGCGATGTCGAACGCGCGCTCGTCGAACGTCGGACGCACGCTGCGCACTTCCCAGGCGCCCGACGTGATCGCCTTCGCCGTTCCGCCGCTCCACGGCACGGTGTAGAGGTGCGACCAGCCGCTCGCTTCCGATGTGAACCAGACGCGCCCGTCGTCGAGGACGCCGTTGGAGTAGGCGAACGTGTTGATCCAGGCGTCGTCGTGCTGGTGATCGAGAACGCGGCCTTTGCCCGAGGTCGGATCGAGCGCGACGAGCCAGGCGTCCTTCCAGTCGAGCGAGCGGACGTAGAACGCGCACTGCCAGCGCGAGCGCGAGAAGACCACGTCGGTTACGCGAACGGCCCCCGTCATCCCGAGCGGAGTCGAGGGACCTGGGGGCGAGTGCGGCGCGCCATCCGCCCGCCCAGGTCCCTCGACTACGCTCGGGATGACGAGCGGGTGCACGTCGCCGGTAACCGAATCGATCGTGACGAGCGACGTGACTTCATCGTTCTCGCCCGCTTTCGTCCGCGTCGGAATCTCTTCCGTGTACGCGCTGCGCGTGACGTACTTCGGCACGTTCGCCTCACGATGCGCGTCGGGTTTCTCGCTCAGAATCGCGACGACGAATCGTCCGTCGCCCATCAGCATCAGATCGTCGACACTCTGCTTCCCCTCCAGCCTGAATGCTGTCTTCTCCTTCGCCTTCTCCTCGGCGTACTTCCGGTCCGCGCGCGCCACCGCATCGAGCAGCTTCTTCTCCTCGTCCGCGAGGTACTGCTCCGCCGCCGGTTTCTTCGCCGGCTCGGCGTCGTGCGTGATGTTCGTCAATTGACGCAATGAACCATCAGACACATTCATTAGAAACAGGTTGTCGTTGCGCATGAACGTGACGCCGCGGCCATCCGCGGTCACGCGCGCATGCGACTCCGCCTCCGTCGTATTCGTCAGCGCGCGACGATGTCCGGTCAGCGCGTCGTACAGGAACACGTCGCCGTCATCGATGTACGCGGCGAGCGTGCGGTCCTCGCTCCACACCGCGTCGTACGGCGGCGCGTCCTTCGCCTCTTCCTCACCCAGCATGCACGCGCCGCTGCCGTCGCGATTCACCACCCACGTGTCGAACGGATGATCGGGCGGATCGCTCGCCTGCTTCCATTCGAAGTAAACACGCGAGTCGTCCCACGACCAGCGCACGTTCTGCGGCGGCCAGCCGGCGATGCCGTGGCCGCGCATGATGAGATCGACCGAGAGCGCAGCAGCGAGCAGCATCATTTGCTTTTCCAGACCGGCACGCGGCCCGGCGTCCACGGCGCCACGCGCTCGTTCATCTCCTTCTCCACGCCCGCCAGATCGACCTCGACGACTTTGCGCAGCCGCTCGAGCAGCGGCACGAAATCGTTCTCCGCGATCGACAGCGCCTCGCGATGCGTCTGCGTCGGCGGCTGCGTGGTGAGCAGTCCGTTCACCGCGATGTTGATGCGGTCGACGATCGCCGGCGCTACCGGCTCGTTGCGCTTCGACAAGGCAGCGTCGCCGTTCAGCGCGATGTCGATCTCGCGCAGCGCGGTGTCGATCGCGTTCACGCGCTCGGTCAGCTTCGGATCGCGTCCTTCGATCTCATCGAGCGACTTGCGGATGTACTTCACGCGCGACAGCGCTTCCTCCGTCGCCTTCGCCGCGCCCATCACCGCGCGCTGCAGCCGCGACGCGCGCGACTGGAACTCTAGGATTGCCGGACGGTCCGACGCCTTCATCAGCTCCGCGTAAAGCGGCACGACCTCGAACGTCTGCGGATTCGACAGCGCGGTCTCGACGCCATCGACGCGCTTCACGAGCCGCACCGTGTACTTGCCCGGCACGACGAGCGGTCCGCCCGGCGGCGGATTGAACGGATCGGGCTCCGGCGCCGTCAGCTCGATCGGCGACGGCGGCGGATAACGCAGATCCCACGCGATGCGATGGAAGCCCTGCTTGACCGAGCCCGACACGCGCCGCACGACATTGCCCTCTTCATCGCTCACGATCGCGAACACCATCGGGTCGAGCTCGCGCTCTTCGGCGCGGAGCTGCTCCGGCGTCGGATACGGCGGCGGCTCGTTTTTCGCGTCCTTCCGCAGCTTCGCCTCGGCATCCAGCCGCTGCTGCCGCCTGCTCTTCAATTCGTCCTTGAGAAAGTACGTGAACACCGAGCCGAACGGCGGATTCGGCGCCGTGAAGTACGCGTCGCCCTGGAACGACTCGCCTTTCAAGCCGAGCGGCAGCCGCTCGATGTAGAGCGGCGCTTTGCGCACGGAGTACATCGCATCGGCATCGAACGACGCCGCGCGCAGCGGCGAGTAGTCATCGAGGACGTAGATCCCGCGGCCGAATGTGCCGACGACCAGATCGCCGTACTGCTTCTGAATCCAGAGATCGCGCACCGCGACGGTCGGCATGCCGCCGCCGAGCTTCGTCCACGACGCACCGCCGTCCTTCGTGAAGTACAGCCCGTACTCCGTTCCGGCGAAGAGGAGATGCGGATCGACGTAGTCCTCCGCGATGGCGTACACGCTGCCGCGATCGGGCAGATTGCTCGCGATCGACTTCCACGTCTTGCCGCGATCGCCGCTCGCGAGCAGATACGGCTTGAAGTCGCCGCGCTTGTGATTGTCGAACGCGGCGTAGAGCAGGTTCGCATCGTGCGACGACGCGGTGATCGCCGCGACATACGTCATGTCCGGCACTCCCGGAAATGTCTCGATCTTCCTCCACTGCCCGCCGCCATCCTCGGAGATCTGGATCAATCCGTCATCGGTCCCGAGGTACAGCACGCCCTCTTTCAGCGGCGACTCGGCGAGCGAAACGATGTTGCCGAAGAACGACGTCGATGCGCCGCGCGCGACTGCATCCGCTTCCCATACGCGGCCCATGAGCGGCAGCTTGTTGCGATCGAGATGACGGGTGAGGTCGGGACTGATCGCGCGCCAGCTCTCGCCGCGATCGTCGCTGCGAAACAGGTACTGCGCGGCGAAGTACACGCGCGAGCTCTGATGCGGACTGACGATCAGCGGCGAGTCCCAGTTCTGCCGCAGCGGATCCATCGACTTCGAGGGCTGCGGCTGGATGTCGAGCAGCTCGCCGGTGCGGCGATCGAAGCGCTGCAGCGCGCCGTACTGCGCCTCGCCGTAAATCGTGTTCGGGTCGTTTGGATCGGCGACGCTGCGGAAACCGTCGCCGCCGACCGTGACGAACCAGTCGGCGTTCGTGATGCCGCTGGCGCTCGTCGTGCGCGACGGGCCGCCGAGGGAGAAGTTGTCCTGCGTGCCGCCGTAGACGTTGTAGAACGGGAGGGCCTGGTCGGCGCTCACGCGATAGAACTGCGTCACCGGCAGATTGCTGAAGAAGCGCCACGTCGCGGTGCGATCGAAGGTCTCGTAAAGGCCGCCGTCGCAACCGATCAGCAGGTGATCGCTGTTCGCCGGATCGATCCAGACCACATGACTGTCGGGATGCTTCGCGTGCTCGTCGATCTTGCGGAAGTTCTTGCCGCCGTCATCGCTCACGCGCACCCAGACATCGACGGAGTAAATACGCTGATCGTCATTCGGATCGACGAACAGCTCCGCGTAGTACTGCGCCGCGCCGGGCGAATACGAGCTGCGCTTCTCCCAGCTCGAGCCGCCGTTCATCGAGCGATAGAAGCCGCTGTTGCCGCGCGTCGATTCGATCACCGCGTAGACGATGCGCGTGTCGTGCGGCGCGACCGCGAGTCCGATGCGGCCCATGTCTTCTTTCGGCAGGCCGGTGGTGAGCTTCGTCCAGTTCGCGCCGCCGTCGGTCGATTTGTAGATCGCCGACTCCGGTCCGCCGTCGACCATCGAGTAGACGTGGCGGCGGCGCTGGTACGAGCTCGCGTAGAGCGTGTCGGGATGCGCGGGATCGAGCGCGATGTCGGTCACGCCGGTGTTCTCGCTGATCGTCAGCACGGCCTTCCACGTCTTGCCGCCGTCGGTCGTTTTGTACAGGCCGCGATTGCCGCCCGCCGCCCAGAGCGGCCCCTGCGCCGCGACGTAGACGGCGTTGGAGTCGCGCGGATCGATGACGATCTTGCTGATGTGCTCCGACTTCGCGAGGCCAACGTTCTTCCACGTCTTGCCGCCGTCGGTCGATTTGTAGATGCCGTCGCCCATCGACACGCTGCGCTGGCTGTTGTTCTCGCCGCTGCCGACCCAGACCGTGAGCGAATCGCGCGGATCGATCGTCACGCAGCCGACGGAGTACGACGCCTGGTCTTCGAAGACCGGCGTGAAGGTCGTGCCGCTGTTGGTCGTCTTGAATACGCCGCCCGAGGCGATGGCCACGAACCACGTGTGCGGATCGTGCGGATCGACGGCGACGTCGATCACCCGCCCCGAGGTCAGTGCGGGACCGATGTTGCGGAGCTCGAGACCGGAGAAGGTTTTCTCCTCGAGCTTCGCGGCGGAGAGGGAAACAGCAAACAGGCAGATGAAGAGCAGATTCAGCGTGCGTTGCATCTGCGCATTCTCGGATGAAACCTGAAACCCTGAAACCTGAAACCTGAAAAAGGCACACGGATGAAACCTGAAACCTGAAACCTGAAACCTGAAAAAGGCACCACTCGGCAACACCTTCAGGTTTCAGGTTTCAGGTTTCAGATTTCAGGTTTCAGATTTCAGGTTTACGATTTCCTTGTGCGAGCTTTTGTAATCACGCTGCTGCTGGTGACGTTCGCGTGTCACGACGAGGTCGCGGTGCCGCCGCCGGTCGCGGGACCAGAGCTCGTCGTCACGACCTACGGCCGGACGACATCCCATTTCGCCGTCACGCTCACCGATCAGGACGAGCAGGTCGTCTATCGTTGCGAGTTGCCGGTGTGCAGCCGCTCGAAGAGCTGGTTTCATGGCCGCGGCAGGTATCAGGTGAACCTCCTGGAGAATGATCGGATCAAATCGCTGCAGTCGTTTCCAGCCGACGGGTCGGAGCTCGGGTTCGAAGTGGAAACGCATTTCCGGCGCGAGGCCGATGAGCCGCTTCACCCGACCGAGCTGTTCGTGGTCCGGCTGACTCGTTCGCTTCCAGGCGTTGAGCTCGAGCGGCCGTACAAACTGGTCAACCACTCGCAGGCAGCGCTTTATCGGGCCGGTCGCTCAATCGAGCAATTCACGAACGGCAAATGGGTGCGGCTCGATTCTGCTCCGTCCACGCCGGGACGTTATCGCTACGTCCTTCGCTACAGCACGTCGGAGCCGGCCGCGCCGCCACCTGACTCGTTCTATCCCTACACGCATTACGCCGATCTGCACGTTGCGAGCGCCGAGTTCACGATCCCGTCACACGGATAACGCGATGAGCATCTGCGCGATGACGTAGGTCGTCATCACGATCGCCTGCGCGAGGCGGAACTTCACGCGGAAGCGATTGATGGCGAGCACGCCGTCGGAGATCACGAACAGCAGCGCGCCGATCGCTGCGCCGATCGATCCCGGCAGGTGCGCTGCACGGATCGACGCCTGCCATGCCATCGTCACCAGCGCGGCGACATAGACGAGCACGGGAATGCGCAATTTGCCGAGGCGCGGCCAGAGAAAGAACAGCACGATGGCCGCAAGTGCGAGAAACGGAAGCAGAAGAACCGGCCGGTCGCCGAACGGCACACCCGCTGTGAAGGCCACGATGTACGCGATGTGCGCGATCAGAAAACTGATCAGACCGGCGATGAAACGATCCTTGGGCAGCATCAGAAAGACATCGCCGGCGAGAGAGAACACGAGTCCCGCAACGATCGGAAACTGATAGCGCGGATCGGCGTGCGGCGCGATGGCCGCGAGCACGACGAGCAGCGTCGTCGTCAGCGGCTTCGTCACATAAACGAGCCAGCGCGGACCGCGATATTCGGCCTGAATGTGCAGCATCGCGGACGCCGCAGCGCCCGCGATCAATAGCCGCGCAATGGTCAAGGAATCCGTTCGACTTTGCCGGTGGCGACGTCGTAATACGCCTTGATGATCGGCACGCCCTTGAGCGCCGACTCGGCGCGGAGCTGGTCGGCGGTGTAATTGACGTTCCAGACCACCGCCTCGTGCAGGTCTCTGGGAGTATGTCCCTCGAATGATTTCTGAATGCGCGCGATGAGCTCGCGCAGGGCAGGCGTGAGGTCCTCCGGTTTCGGCGGCTTCATCGCCGCCTTGACCGCGCCGCAGTCACTGTGCCCCATCACCACGATCGCCTTCGTCCAGCCGTTGAGGACCGCGTATTCGAGACTGGCGATGTTGAACGTGTTCTCGACGTTCCCCGCCACCCGCACCACGAACAGCTCGCCGATGCTGCGGTCGAACACCAGTTCCGCCGGCACGCGGCTGTCCGCGCACGACAGAATCGACGCCGTCGGCGACTGCCCTCCCGCCGTCGCATTGCGCAGATGATTCAGCGCGCAATAGTGCAGGTCCCCTTCGACGAATCGCACATTGCCGGACATCAGGTCGGACCAGACCGCATCCCCCGATTGCGCGTGCGCGACGACACAGAACAGAAGAATGGCGGCAACAAATAATTTACGCATGAAAAAAGTATACGCCGTCAGCGGCCTCAGCTGAATCATCATCGGCAGGTGTCCGTCTCCGCCGGAGCCAAGGCAGAAGTCAGAGGGCAAAAGGCAGAAGGAAGGACCGGCACTTCTGCCCTCTGACTTCTGACTTACCTCGACGACCCACGCTCCTCGCGGATTGCTTCAAGCTCCGCGATCGATTCAAGATCTTTGGGCCGACCGGCGGCCTTTTTCGAGATGATTAACGTGTCCAGATCGAGAAAGTAGTACGTGCCACCGAATAATTGAGCTTCCAATGAATGTCGTCGCGCTACCGCATAGTTTCCAACGCCACTGACCTCTCCTAAAAGATCGATCGGACCATCGGAGGTAGTAAGGGTGAAATTCAGACCTCTCTTCAGCGTCTCTGCGTCGAATTTAAAGGGTAGACCGGCAGGCGCGCCTCTGAGATAGGGCGCAAAGGGCGTCAAAGCTGCCACAAGTCGCGCGATGTTCTGCGCGGAGCGTTCGTAAATAACGTCCAAGTCGAAAGTAATCCGGGCCGAACCATGCAATGTTGCTGCGATACCTCCAATGATGACGAACTCCACGCCGTTCGTGTTGAGACTCTCGAGAAGCGCTCGAAATTCAATCTTCATTGTTTTCTAATCGCCGCGCCGGCAGCACGGACCTCTGCCACGAACGCCTGCATACGCTGTAGCGTAAGCAGACGTTCCTCGTAAGACTTTCGCAGATTTTCACGGATCAGCGTTCGATCGATATCGCGTTTGTACGCTTCGATCACGGGATCGGGACTCGCCGCGAGCTGGACCGGATCTGCATTCACGATACGATTCTATCCGAAGTAGCAGCTTCGATTCCGCGGGCCTCAAAGTACTGATTGTCCAATACGTGGACGACAGCCAACCGGGTTGGGTGGAGTGCGAGTTTGTCGACGCCGCCGGACCTTTATGGACGATTCTCGAAAAGGTGCCTGTAGTAACTGAACCAGGACGTCTCCGAATCAACGATCGACACGAAACTGCCGTTCTATATCGAGGCGACGGACGGAGCACATGACTTCGAGGTTCTCGCCATCCAGCTTCAATAATTTCCCGACTCGTCCCCGCCGCCGGCTTCGGCGAGGAGCTGCTCGACGTCGAACGGTTTTTCGAGGAAGCGGCCGACGTGGGGCGGGACCTTGTCGTGCGCGCTCGCGCCGAAGGCGCTCATCACCGTCACTCGGGCGAGCTTCTCGGGCTGATGCTCGGCGAGATACCGGAGCACGCCAAAGCCGTCGATGCGCGGCATCATCAGATCGAGCGCGATGAGCGCGTAGTCGTATTGAAGAAGCTGCTCGATCGCTTCCGCGCCGTCGCGCACGACATCGACGATGAACCCGCGGCGCGTGAGAACGCGGCCGACGAGAATACGGATGGCAGCGTCGTCATCCACTACGAGCGCGCGCGGACTGCCCTGAGGCATGAGCTGAGCGAAGCAACTCGGAAGCCAACATTGCACAGCGATCTGTGCAGCGCGCGCTCGGTGAATACGCCCCGTCCCACAAACGGACAAAACGAACACCTGACCCCATCACTACGAAACAGTTCGTTGGCGGAAACGTTACGCGGCGCAATGACCGTCACGCCGATACTGACGCCACACATGCCCGTTCTGTTGTTCGCGCTTCTGCTGGTGAAGAACCTCACCCTGCAAAACGTCGGCGCCGTGGCGACGACATGGAAGGGCCGCGCGTGTGTGCAGTTGCTGGAGAACGGAGAAGGCGCGGGCAAACCGCGCGTCGATGCCGACGATCAGCTCCGGCGCAATCACTCCACGCAATACATTTCCTTTCCCGACTGGCCGTGGCAGCGGCTGCGGGAACAGTCACCCGGTGCTTACGAGTCGTACACCGATCTCGAAACGGGCGCATGGACCCGCATAAAGATCGTGGTGCGTGATTCGCACGCATCGCTCTACGTCAACGGCGCCTCGCAGCCGGCGTTGATCATTAATGACCTCAAACTCGGCAACAGCGAGGGCTCGATCGCACTCTGGATCGATCACGGAACCGAGGGATATTTCTCGAACCTTCGCGTGTCGCCCTTGCGGGAATGACCGCGTGCGGACGCAGAGATCCCAATATCGGACAGCATTTGTGCAGGGTGTAGGACAAGCTCTCAGCTTGTCCCCCCCGGCACCGGCCTTGCGCTTGGTCCGCGGCCGAGGCATGACCGACATCCCCCGCTCACCCGCCGCCATTCGGCGGCCGCCCTACATGATCGCCACCATCGCGCTCGCCGCGATCGGGGTGCCGGTCGTCAGTATCAGCCTGCTCCGCCTGCGTCCGGCCGGCCTTGTGGTCGATCGCAGCTCCGTTTGGACCGACACCGTCCGCCGCGGCTCGATGCTGCGCGAAGTGCATGGCTCCGGGACGTTGACTCCCGAAGACGTGCGCTGGCTCGCTGCGGCTACGGAAGCGCGCGTCGAT
>DATEZA010000165.1:0-10622 GCA_035255945.1 Thermoanaerobaculia bacterium | reverse complement strand
CGCATCGTGTACGACGACAAGGCCATCTACTTCGGCGTGAAGATGGCCGACGATCACCTGCCCACTGCGCTCCGCACGCGCCGCGACAACTTCGTCAACGACGACTATCTCTCCATCAACATCGACGCGCAGCACGACCGGCTCTCCGGCAACGCGTTCACCGTCACGCCCGCCGGCGAGCAGCTCGACACCGTCCTCTTCAATGACATCGGCGAAGACGTGAGCTGGGACGGCGTGTGGGAATCGGCGATCACAACCGGCAACGACGGCTGGATCGCCGAGATCCGCATTCCGTTCTCGCAGCTGCGCTTTCCGGAGCAGCCGGCGCACGTGTGGGGACTGAACATCACGCGCCGCATCACGCGCCTGAACGAAGTCGTGCGCATCGTCAACACGCCGAAAGGCGGCACCGGATTCGTCTCGCACTTCGCCGATATCGACGGCATCGCAGGCATCCATCGCGGACGCCCGCTGGAGATGGTGCCGTACGGCGTGGCGCGCTCCGATGTCCGCTCGCGTTTCGATCGCACCAATCCGTTCCTGCAGCCGTCGAAGCAGAAGCTCGACGGCGGACTCGATGTGAAGTACGCGCTCACCTCGACGCTCACGCTCACCGGCACGATCAATCCCGACTTCGGCCAGGTCGAGGTCGATCCCGCGGTCGTGAACCTGAGCCAGTTCGAAACGTTCTATCCGGAGAAGCGGCCGTTCTTCACCGAGGGCTTTCAGATCTTCAACTTCGGCGACTCGCCTGCGCCGGAGCACTGGAGCTTCTTCAATTCGCCGGCATTCTTCTATTCGCGGCGCATCGGCCGTTCACCGCAAGGCTCGATCAACGCCGCATTCGTCGACGCCCCCACCGACACCACGATCCTCGGCGCGGGCAAGCTCACGGGCAAAGTCGGCAACTGGACCGTCGGCGTGCTCGATGCGCTCACCGACAACGAAAACGCGCGCTTCATGATCGGACCGCAGCTGCAGCGCGCGACCGTCGAGCCGATGACGAACTACTTCGTCACGCGCGACACGCGCGACTTTGGCAACTCGCGCATCGGCATCATGGCGACCTCGGTCGATCGTCGTCTGCCCGACGAGCTCACGACGCTGCGCGATCGCGCGGAGATGGTGGGCGTCGACGGCTACAGCACCTTCCGGAATCACGACTGGATCTTCGAGTGGTTCGCCGCCGGCTCGCATCTCGAAGGGAGCGCGGAGTCGATCGCGAATGCGCAGAACGCGCCGTATCGCTACTACGACCGGCCCGATGCGGCGTCATTCCATTTCGATCCGACGCGCACCTTGCTCGAAGGCTGGGCGGGGAAGGCGATGATCTCGAAGGCGACGGGACTCTGGCGCGGGTTCGCCGAGGTGCAGGCGTACTCGCCGGGATTCGAGACGAATGATGTGGGGTTCATGACGCGCACCGATATCGTCTCGTCGCACGCGGTCATCCGCTACGCGAACGATCATCCGACGGAGCACTTCCGCGAGAAGAATGTCTGGTTCGGCACGTGGCTCAATCGCAATTTCGACGGCGACTCCCTCGGGCGCGGCGTGTTCGTCGAGCACAATGCGACGCTCGCGAATTACTGGTACTACAAGACGACGCTGTATCTGTCGCCGAGCATCATCAACGATCGCCTCACGCGCGGCGGACCGCTCGTGCGTCAGAAATCGTCGTGGGATACGACCGAGACGCTGACCAGCGACAATCGCAAGCGTTTCTATTTCACGCTCACCGCGCACGCGGACGGCATTCAGGACGGCACACTCAATCGCACCCTCGGACTGACCCTCACCGCGCAACCGTCGCCGAGTCTGCTGCTTAGCGTCGCGCCGAGCGTCGGTCGTCTGCACGATCCGACACAGTACGTGACGACAGTGGCGGATCCGTCGGCCACTGCGACTTATGGACATCGCTATGTATTCGCCGAGCTCGATCAGCACACGTTCGAGCTCGGGACGCGCGTCGACTGGACGGTCACGCCGAAGCTGTCGTTCCAGCTCTACATGCAGCCGTTCGTCGCGTCGGGCGATTTTCACGATTACAACTCGCTCGTCCGCGCCCGTACCGGCGATTACGAGCCATACCTGGGCAACGCCGGCAATCCCGATTTCAACTTCCGCAGCGTGCGGGCGAGCGCAGTGACCCGATGGGAGTTCCGTCCCGGCTCGGCCTTGTACGTCGTGTGGAACGAGAACCGCGCGGATACATTGGATACCGGCGATTTCCGCATAAGGCGCGATCTGCGCGGCGTCGCGAACGCGCCGTCGCACGATGTGTTCCTGATCAAGGTTTCGTACTGGTTGCCGATGTAGATTTCGGCGCCCCGTCGAGGCGCGAGAGTCCCTTCTGCGACAATTGCACCCCCCGGCGAACGCGGAGCCGGACGAACGTCGCTTCGCTCTTACGAAAGAGCTCGTGCGCCGCATCCGGCAGGCCGGAACGGCGGAACAACGCACCGACGCCCACCTGCGTGTACGCCTCGCCGCGCGCGTCCTTGTGACGGCGGAAGATCTCCAGTGCCGCCGAATAGTCATCGAACGCCTGCGCGTAGCGGCCGGCGCCGACCTCCGCGTCTCCGCGGCTTTTCAATGTGTAGGCGATTCCGATTCCGAACGTCACTCGCTGGAAATCGGCGAGGGCGAGCGCAAACACGCGGCGCGCCTCTCGAGTATCACCGGTCAGCGCGAGGCATTCCGCATGGCCTTTTCGCGCCCACCCGCGCGCGCGAATGTCGCCGATCGTGGAGCTGATTTTGTCCGCGCGCGAGAACAAGACGGCGGCGCGGCCCGGATTGCCTGAATTGCGCAGCATCTGAGCGAAACCTTCAATCCCCCATACCACGCCGCGCCGGTCGTCGATGGCGAGATAGGCTCGCGTCGCGGCGGCATGTGCGGGCCAGGCACTTCGATAATCGCCCTGCAGGCGCGCGATCTCCGCGGTTCCGGCCGTTGCATATGCGTACATGCGGCGATCGCCGTCCTGCCGTGCACTGTCGATGACGGCGCGCAGCGACCGCGTCGCCGCTTCGAAGTCGGAATTGCCGCGCTGCAGATTGCCGAGTCCCCACGTCGCGAGCCGCACGCCGGCAGCGTCCTGTGCCGCAGTGAACAACTCCACGCCGCGCTGCAGATCATCCTGCGCATCGGCGCGCTTTCCGAGTCTGCGTTGGCATTCGGCGCGGCCGACATACGCATGCGCGGCGCCGACCGGCGATCCCTGGCTCAGAGCCGCCGCCAGCCGGTCGTTGCATTGTTCGAGCAGCGATTCGTACGAGCTGCCCGGAACGATGTCGATCCGCAACTGCGAGAATTCGATTGCGTCCATCACCGGCCGATCCTAGGGAATGTTGATGAATAAGACATCGTCACGATTTCCGTCTGACGCAAGTTTCGCACCTTGTTCTGCGAGCGATGTGACCCAGCCGATCTTCTTTGCGCAGCCTTCGTTCGCCAGCGCCTGATAATGCGCAATTGCCGTGTCGTCCCCGGCCATTCGCTCCACTTCCGCGAGCCCGAGCTTCGCGAACCGTGCTTCGACGCCGAGCTCGAATGCGTCTCCGATCGTCAACCGGTGCGCGTCGTCGAATTGCCGGCGCGCACCTCCATGATCGCCCCTCTGCAGAAGGAGGCCGCCTCGGATCAAGTGCGTGTAGATGGTGCCGAAGAGATAGGTCACCTTTCGCGTCCGTTCTTCGAGTTTTTCGAGGAATTGTTCGCAACCCTTGAAGTCGTCTTGTGAACGGCAGAGCTCCGCCAGTCCGCGATCGGCACGCATCTGCAGGCGGACATCCTTGCTTCCCCTCGCGAATTCCGCGACGTCGTCATAATGACGACGTGCTTTCGTCCACCTTTGCATGACGCGCTCTGATTCAGCGCGGCCGAGAAGCGAATACGCGCGCTCGTCGGCCTCGCCCCAGTGGTATTGCCTGAACGCGCGTCCGAACTGATCGGCTGCCGTCGCGGCATCGCCCTGCAAGCGATTCATTTCGGCGGTCTGCCGCAATAAGTGCAGCAGCAATGTCTTGACCTTGTGCTGCTGCTCCTTCGGCAGCGCGGTCTGCGCCAGATATTGCCGGATTTCGATCTCTGTGCGGTCGGCAATGTGAAGCATTTCTCCGATGTCACCCTGCAGGTGATAGATCCCGGCCAGTGCGTCGCCGAGGGAAAGCTTCCACTGCAGCATCTGAACGTCGAACGACCTGGCGCGGATCCTGGACAACAATTCTTTGCCCCTGGCGTACGCTCCCTGAGCGCGAGGGTAGTCGGCTTCATGACGGAATTGAACGCCGAGGCGATGACACGCGTGTGCTGCCGCGAACCAGTCCTCGCCTTCTTCATATTTTTTGATGGCCGCCTGCAGCCACTCTTCCGCTTTCCTGTAATCACCGAGATCGCCCGCCCGCTCGGCGAAGGTCTCGTACGTCAGGAAATCGCTCGGAAGGCGAGGCGAATCGCTCGGCGTAATGAAGCGGAGGTGCTCCTTCGGCCCCTCCTTCCAGTTGCCATCCTCGCGCGCGAACAGCCTGGTCACGACGGGGAAATACGTCGATTCATCGCGGGTCCGAAGCGATTGCAGCTCGATATGAAGCAAGCATTCCTCATGATTGACTTCATAGCCGCACACGGGCGCTTCGATGAGCTTGACCTGCTGTACGGGCGGCAGTTTTCGATTGGCGGGGAACAGGATCCGGCTGTTGCCCTGAACGCCGTTGGGATGATGCGCGGAATTGGCGAACAGCGTGCAGAGATGTTGCGTGTCCGCGTCGTACAGGCGGTTCAGTGCCTGCGTGAAGAGCGCATGGTCCGGCGCCGGATTGTGCTGCACGTTGATCACGAAGTCGACCGCCCGTTCGCTCTGTTGCAGCTCGTAATTCAAAACGTCGGCGATTTTCCGGCCGTTCGGCGCCTTGAGGATGAAATCACTACAGATCAGAGTCACGAACGCAACGTTGCCGGCCTCGAACCGGTAAAGCCGATTGCCGGCCCGCACGTTGTCGATGCGGTAGACCGCGCCTTCGAATTTCGACGGCGCGAGCTTCGGCTGAAAATACACGTCGAGCTGTTCGCCGTCGCGAACGGCGATGATCACTGCATTGACCGGCTGTACGTCCAGTGCTGTCCTGAAGAAATCGAGGTCGTAATCGAGGTGGTATTGCTCTACGTTCTTCTGCCATTCATCGGCCGGCGCGATCTCGAAGCCGAGAATCGAAACGGATTGATCCGGATAATCGGGCTCCTGGATCCTCGACAGCAGTGGACCGAGTGCGGACAGCGGAGTGGATACTTCCGGCGCGATGAAGATGGAGAACGGCTGCTGCTGCTTGTGATCGCAGGCCACTGCAATCGCGCCGTCGATCGTCTTCCATTGCCCTTCCGGATCGAGCAGGCGGCCGGAATCGGGATCGAGGTCGACGCCGAGCTGCGCGACATACAGCCCGAGCGCCGGCGGGAATCGAATCGGCAGTTTGACATCCTTGATTTCCACGATTCCCGAATTATCGATCAATGTCCCGCTGCGCGTCGCTTCACCGTTGGCGCGCTCGCTCGAACAGTTCGGCGGTCCTCACCGGGATGCCGGCCGAGGTTGCGGTGTATCCGCCTACGATCAACACCTTGCCGTTCAACAGACCGGTCGCGGTGTGCTCGTACCGCGCCTCGAGCAAGCGCGTGCCGGTGGCGATGAACGTTCCGCTGTCGGGGTCGTAGAGCTCGGCCTGCGGTTGATAGGTGAGCGGGCCCGTTCCCGCTTCATATCCACCGACGATCAACACCTGTCCGTTTGCGAGCAGCGTGGCGGTGTGCGTTTCGCGTCCGGCAGTCATGTGTGCATTCACGGCCGCGAACGCTCCGCCGTCGTACAACTCCGCGGTGTCCGCGCTCTTCGTCGATCGGAATCCGCCCGCGAGCAGCACCTTGCCATTTGTCAGAAGGGTCGCTGTGTTGCGGAGTCCGATCGCGGGAGCGCTCGTCGGTGCGAATGTCCTCGTCGCCGGGTCGTACAGCTCCGCGGTCGGAATCAGTGTGAGCGAGCCATCGAGTCCGCCGGCGATCAGCACCTTTCCATTCGGCAGAAGCGTGGCGGTATGTTTGACGCGGCGCGACGTCATCGGCGCGCTCGTCGCGGTGAACGTGCCGCTGTTAGGGTCGTACAGCTCCGCCGTGCTCTGAAGATGCACCGACGCGTCGTAACCGCCGGCGATCAGCACCTTGCCATCGGACAACAGCGTCGCAGTGTGATTGTGCCGCGCGGCGGTCATCGCCGAGGTCGCGGTGAATGTTCCGCTGACCGGATCGTAAAGCTCCGCCGAGCTCACGGCACTCGATCCGTCGTATCCGCCTGCAATCAGCACCTTGCCGTTGAGCAGCAGCGTCGCGGTGTGATCTTCGCGGCGCGATGTCATCGGCGTGTGCGTTGGCGTGAATGTTCCGCCGGCGGGGTCGTACACCTCGGCCGTGTTGAGGAAGTTGAATTCGTCCGTGCCGCCGGCGACGAGCACCTTGCCGTCGGCCAGCAAGGTCGCTGTGTGAAAAACGCGCGGCGTGGTCATCGGACCGGTCGCAGTGATGGCAAAGGCGAGCAACAAAAACGTCATGCGGCAAAATACGAGCGGCCTGGCGCGCACATCCAGCGTCGTGCGCGAACTGACACACGATCGTGACTACAGGCTCACGCGCGTCCATCGGAGCTCGCGCGTCACCGCAACGCCGTTCACTGTGGTCTGCAAGCGAATGATCAGCGTGTCATCGATGACCGTCATGCCGCGCGTCAGCGTCATGCCGAGGTTCTCCCGCGACAGTGCGCCGCGCAGAACCTGCGTGACGGTGCCGTTTTCGTCGTCGACCGAATACGTGCCGAAATACGCGTCGTAGCCGCCGATTGCGCGGCTGTTGTTCGAGCCCGACGCCGCGGCGTCATCGACGACTGTCGATCGATCGCGCCTCATGAATTGCGCGGCGAAGTTGCCGCCGCGGTCATAGATCAGCAGCGCGACCGGATCCTCGCCGAGGGACGGCTCGGGACGGCGCACCCCGGCATCGTCGGTGTCGATTCGCGATCGCAGTTCCCAGGTTCCGATCAGCGTTTCGGACAACTTCGGCATCGACAATTTCCTCCGGCGCAGACGATGCCACAGTTCAGCGCTGCGCCCGAATTTCGTGAGCGAGGTCGAACATCGCGGAGGTCCAATGGAATGCGAGTTTTCCGAGAGCCCGTGCCTCCGTCATCACCTTCACGTATCGGGGTTCCTGTTGCGCGCCGAGCCTGAGCGCTCGCAGCAGATGTGCCGCTCGCCGCTTGTAGGATGGGTGTGAGTCGTTCGAGGGCTCGCGATCGGTGCTCTTCTTCACGGAGAGAGCGCGCAGCGCAGCCAGCGCGACCCACGCGGGCCACATCGAGAATGCGACCGTCATCATCGGCAGCTTCAGCATGCTCTCACTCAGCACGTTCAACGCGATGACGTCGCTCTCGTGCTCCAGTTCATGAATGACAATGTCCTCGGCGCCGGGATGGAGGTGACCGGAGAGGTGGCCGAATTCGTGCGCGAATACGAATTGGATCATCGGGCCGTACGTGAACAGCTCATGCACGCGGTGAAAATCGTCGGACAGCTCGAGGCGGGGAGGTGTGCTGAGCCACCCCTCGTTTACAAACGTGTCGAGTGCATTGGCGCAAACCAGCACGGAAGGATGCTCGCGATGCAGGCGCGCGATCACTCGATCGCGTTCCGGAGCGTTGAAACTGTTGAACCATGTGTCGAGATCGAATGGCGTTCCGCCAAGCAGCTGGCAAAGCGCCTGCGAAACGCTCGAAAAATACGCGAATAGTCCGCATTCAAAGAGAACGACCTCGCGGCAAAGCGGATCATCTTCGAGCACGACTGTCTCTGTGACGGCCTGCGGCGTGCCGCGATTCATCGTTCCGACGAAGTACGGCACTTTGGGTGGTCGTTGCAGCCGGCGCCGCACTTCGTCATATGAACGCTCGACCTGTTCCTTCGCCTGCAGCAATTCCCAGAATCGCGGAAGCTGCTCATACCGTGAAAAGGCCTGTTGTGCCGCGGACTCCATCCGCGCGGCGAGTTGGCGCGGCTGATCGGCGTACCGCACGCGCAGTTCCGGCGGTTGTGCGCCGATCCAGTTCGCAAGCGCTCCGCGGAAGCGCGCAATCTGACGCTCCGGCAGCCAATCCTCGGGATCCCCGCCCGCCTGGCGGATCGTCTCCGCGTGCCGCTCTTCGAGAAAATTCAGTCCTTCTTTCAAGAACCACCCCTCCGGCTGTAGTATAGAAAAAATCAAACAAATACGAGGACGCCATGCAGATCGACGGACCGCAATCCGGCGCGACGAACGCCTCTTCTCCGCAATTTACGCCTGACGAGCTTCTTCGGGAGATCACAAACGCCGCGGGACCGATCAAAGGACTGCGCGAGCTCCGGGATCACCTGCCGACGGCGCGCTCCGGCCATCTGCCGGAATCGAAGAAGCCGGCGAGGAAGAAAACGCTTGGATTCGGACCGGAAGCGGCGCTCGAGATCAAGGGTGCCGCGGCCGCCGGTCCGAAGCCGCTCACATACGACGAGCGCGAAACGGTGATCGATCAGGCGCTGATTCTTCTGCAGGATCTCTATGCACATCTGTCATTGAAGCGTGCATTACACGCCGTCGATCCCGTGCAGCGTCTGCGTCTGTTGCGCATGCGGCATCGCTCGCTCGACGAGCGCAGCTTCCAGACGGAGATGATCGAGATCTTCGTCTCCTTACGCGACCTGCACACGAATTACACGCTGCCGAGCGCGTATTGGCCGAAATTCGCGTTTCTGCCGTTTCGCGTGGAGGAGTACTACGAGAACAAAGAGCGGAAATATCTCGTCTCGTGGGTCTCGCCGGTGAATCCGAACAAAGAGCTCGTTTCGGGCGCGGAGATTACGCACTGGAACGGCGCGCCGATCGATCTGGCGGTGATGCGCAATGCGGCGCGCGAGGCGGGCAGCAACCCCGAGGCGCGGCGGGCGCGCGGACTCGAGGCGTTGACCCTGCGGTGGCTCGGCGCGTCGATGCCGCCCGATGAGGACTGGGTCACGTTGACGTACAAGGCCGGCGGCAAGGAATTCGAGTCGCGATTCCTGTGGCAGGTCGTCGAACAGAGCGATCTGTCGAAATTGCTCGCCACGAACGGCAGCGGACAGGCCGCAGCCGCACTTGGGCTCGACGTCAAAACGGAATTGTTGCGGCGCGTGCGCAAGTGCCTGTTCGACGGCGCGTCGATCCGCAAAGAACGCGAAATGGCTTCGCAGCGCGCGGCGGGAGCGGTGCCGCCAATTCAAGACGGAGCCAATAGTGTCAGTCTCATGCCGGACGTATTTCCGCGATTCGGCCCGGTCACGACGCCGAGCGGAATGTTCGGTTATGTGCGCATGGCGACATTCGTGCCGCCCGACGGCGATGTCGACGGCGCGGTCGATGAGTTCGTCCGTATCATCCGCTCGCTTCCTCCCAACGGTCTGATTCTCGACGTGCGCGGGAATGGCGGCGGCTATATCAATTTCGGCGAGCGCATTCTGCAGACGCTGACGCCGCAACGCATTACGCCCGAACCATTCCATTTCGCGACGACGGCACTGACGATCAAGATCTCGCAGGCCGTCGACTGGCTCAGTGAGTGGGCACTGCCGCTGCAGACCGCACTGGCGACCGGCGCCGCATTTTCCCAGGGATTTCCCTTGACGACGGCCGATGATTGCAACGACATCGGACAGGTTTATCAGGGACCGGTCGTCCTGATTACAGATGCCTTCTGCTACAGCACGACGGATATTTTCTCCGCCGGTTTTCAGGATCACGCCATCGGGAAAATTCTCGGCTGCCACGACAATACCGGTGCAGGCGGCGCGAATGTCTGGGATTACGCGGACCTGCTGCAGTCCCTCGGCATTACACCGGCGATGTTCCCACCGCTGCCGGGTGGTACGGGGATGCGCGTGGCAGCACGGCGCTCGACCCGTGTCGCCTCACAATCGGGCGTCCCGCTCGAAGACCTCGGCGTCACACCCAACGAGCGTTACTACATGACGCGCGCCGATCTGCTTCAGCACAATGTCGATCTGATCAACCGCGCCGCTGCAATTCTCAACGGCGAAGGGAAGCAGACGCTGTCACTGACGGCCGGAGCTGCGCCGATCGACAGCGTGCGCGTCGACTGCGGCGGAATCGATCGCGTCGATCTGAGTGTCGATGGACGTCCGATCTCGTCGGCCGACGTGAGTGCCGGCTCGACGACGATTCCACTCCCGCATCCGGTTGCGGCGGGGAGCGAGCTGGTGGCGCTGGGGTTCCGTGCGGGCGTGCTCGTCGTGAGCGCCCGTCGGATGGTCTAGTGTCCCGTCCGCGAAATAGTCGCGGATGACACCACAAATGAGTGTGGCGCCGCCGACCCGGCGGCGGTCGCGTTCACCGCGGAGTCGGCAAGCTTCCACCGCCGAGTCGGCGGTGCCACACAACACAACACACCACGCTAACGGCTCGTCAGCTCCAAAAGCCTGCCGGCGAAGCCGCGCTCCGGCTCGCACGGCACGAGCGTGCGAATCCGATCCGCCGCGGCCGCGCCGATCTCGCGCCAT
>DATEZA010000164.1:0-33467 GCA_035255945.1 Thermoanaerobaculia bacterium | reverse complement strand
TGGTTCGCGGCGCCGAATTTGCCGAGCGTACCGCGCGACAGCGTGTAGAGACGCGGCTGGCGCTGCAGCACGGGACGGTTGTTGAGAAGGTTGAAGCCTTCCACCGCGAGCGTCACCGCGCCCTTGCCGGCGAGGCTGACGTCCTTGGCCAGGCGGAGATCGAGCTCGGTCTGATCCGGCTCACGCGCGGCGTCGACGTCGTTCAGCAGGATGCGCTTGCTGCCCGCGCGGACGTAGTACGGAATCGGATAGCCCTCGCGACCGGTCAGGTTCGCGCCGAGCGAGATCTGCCACGGGAACTGGTACAGCGCGGTGAGGTTGTACTGCCAGCGGGCGTTGATGTACGTGTCACTGTGCGTACCGTACGAACGATCGACGACGATCGAGCCGTCGCAGCTCGAGCAGCCGAAGTAGTTGTTCGCGATCGGCGAAGGGGGCTGCAGCCACGGCGTCGGATCTTCGATGCCGCTCGAGCTGACGTGCTGCTTGCGATCGTTGTACGAGAAGCTGCCGCGCATCATCCAGTTGTTGGACATGCGCTTCGTCGCATAAAAATCGAGGCCGTTGTAGGTCTGGTTGTAGCCCGGACGATTGGTGACCACCGAGTCGAGAATGTTGACGCCCGACTTGAGCGTGCAGTTCGGAACGGTGTGGCTCTTGCCGTCCGGCGTGGTCGCGGTGACGGTGGCGGAGCAGTCGTAATCGCTCGGTCCGACGAAGCCGCCGCCGACCTTCTCGTGGACGTTCCACCAGAAGTCGGTGAACTTGCGGTAGGTGTAATCGGCGCCCACCGAGAGGTTGTCCATCAGCTGCATTTCGACGCCGCCGATGAATTCGTCGGTCTTGGGTGCCTTCATGCCGTAGTCGAGACGCGCATTGTGCGGAACGCCGTTCGGATTCGACGCATCGATGTTGCCGTACGTGCCGTAGTAGTCGCCGAGCTCGCCGCGCTGGACCTGTTTGTCATGATTCACATCGGTCCAGTAGTAATAGATGCCGGCGGCATAGTTGAAGGGATTGCCTGCTGCGACGACGTTGCCGCCGAGCTGGTCGACGTAACGGTTGTACGACCCGCGCACGAGCGTGCGATGCGTGCCGTTGATGGTGTAGGTGAAGCCGAGTCGCGGCGAGACGCTGTTCCAGTTGAGCTCGCGCGAGTCGCGCGGAACGGTGACCGCGGAGAGCAGATCGGGAGCGAGCGGGTTGGCCGTGATCGGGTTCGCGCCGTTCTTGCCCTTCTGACGATCGAAGCGGAGGCCGCCCTGCACCGTCAGGTTGCCGGTGGTGATGGTGTCGCCGACGTAATAGTCGGTGTAGCCGACGCGGAAGTTGTTCGAGCCCGGACGGGTGAGCAGCGCGACGCCGTTCACGCCATCAGGATTCGCACCGGGGAAGCCGACGGAAAAGTCGCCATATACGCCGGTCGCCGGATAGGTGGAGAGCGAGGTCACCGGCGCGCGGCGGTAGCCGTAGCCGTACTTCAGCTCGTGATCGAGCGTGCCGGTCTTGAAGAAGTACGAGCCATCCGCGCGGTACGAGGTCTGCGGACGATTGGTCGAGTAGTAGAAGTAGCTGCGATGCCAGACGCCGTCGCCATCGATGTAGGGCTGCACGTTGCCGCCCTCCGGGACGAACGCGAACGGGCTGAGGACGTGCGAGTACAGAACCGTCAGGTAGAGGTTCTGATTGAAGATGTGCGTGTCCTCGAGCTTGTACATGTGGGTCGGACCGCTCTGGTCTTCGGTCGTCTCCTGCGGATGCGTGACGGCGGCGAAACGGCCGATCTTGATCTTGTCGCCGTACGTGTACAGGTACGTACCGCTGTTGTTGGAGAGGGGCTGGAAGTTCAACTTGCCGTTCCAGTCCTTCAATAGCGTGTTGTCGTGCGTGAGGTCCGCGCCGACCGGCTGCGCCGTGAAGAGCTTGATGTCCTGACGGGCGTACGAGCCCCAGAGCCAGAGCTTGTCCTTGAGGATCGGGCCACCGATGTCACCGCTCCAGTTGGCGATGTTGTTGATGGTGTTGCCCTGCTTCAGGTAGGCCTGCGCTTCGGACGGAGCGTCGGCGCTCGCCTGCCATGCATGCTTGGTCAGGAAGTAGCGCGCCGCACCTTTGAAGTCGTTCGTGCCGCGCTTGGTGACCATGTTCAGCTGCGCGCCTGGCGTCTGAATGCGCGGGTCGGAGCCGCCGGTGGTCACCTGGATCTCCTCGAACGAGTCGAAGTCGTAGTAGACCGGCGTGGAGCCGATCGCGCCTACGTCGGTGATGTTGACGCCGTCGAGGTTGAACGTCTTCTGCGTATCGCTGGCGCCCTTGGCGACGACGATGTCCTGCTGACCCGATTCGGATCCGGCGACGTTCACGCGGTCGAGCTGGACGCCGGGGGCCTGTCCCATGATGACCCAGGGATCGCGGCCGGTCGGGATCTGCTCGAGCTCGGCGCGGCTGACCACTGCGCCGGTTCCGGTCTTGCGGGTGTCGATCAGCGGCGCTTCGGCCGTGACGGTGATCGACTGCTCGACCGACGGATTGAGGGTGATGCTGATCTCCGAGTTCTTACCGACACTGACGCCGATGTTCTGCCGCACAGCCGTACCGAATCCGGCCAGCTCGGCTTTGAGCTGGTAGGTTCCGGGAGAGAGGCTGAGGAAGCGGAAATCGCCGCCGCTGTCGGTGAGGAAGGTCTGCGGCGCGCCGACGCCCGTCAATGTGACGGAGACGCCGGGGAGGACCGAACCATCCTTCGCCTGGACTTTGCCGTAGATGTTTCCGAACTGGGACTGCCCATACGCGCTGACGGCAAGCAGCACGACGAGCAGGCTGGCGGCGATGGTGGCCGCACGGGAAAGGAGAGGGCTCCGTGTCATATCGGCTCCTTTCAAATGATGCGAATGATGCAGATGACTGAAGACGTGCGAATCACCGGCCGTAGGGACTATGGACCGTAACTCGCATGTCATCAGTTGTTTGGTTGTCAAATACCGGTCTCTGAGTGGAGGGAGACTTCAAACCGATGTTGCGGCCGCTCCGAAAACTTGAATCCGGCTACCCCCGGCCGCCGGACGCTCCTGGATTTAATGATGGACGTAGCTTACCACTGATGATGGGAATGGAAAGTGGGAGGAGGGGATTAGATGCGTTGCCCGCGGCCGGTGTGGTACTCTCCGCGTCCGCCTCGCGGCCCCTGCCCGAATGCCCAGGTAGCTCAGTTGGTAGAGCAGAGGACTGAAAATCCTCGTGTCGGCGGTTCAATTCCGTCCCTGGGCACCAACCAATCTCGTTCCAATCTATTCATTCTCGGTCAGTTAAGCGCTTCCGCGCGTTGCTCTAGCTTTGCGCGTGTTCCGAGGAGAACCGCTAGAATTGGATGCAACCGGGGGTCAGGGGGGCGGTTCGCTGACATCCTCATGGGAAACCGGGTGAAGAGCGTCATGGCGTACTGCCGGGTGAGCAACTGATCAGCAAGCCGAGGCCAGCCTATCGATCGAGGCGCATCGGGAGCAACTCGTGTCGTTCACGGCTGCTTTCGGACTCGAACTGGTCGGCCTCTTCATCGACGCCGGAATCAGCGGAGCTAAGGACGAGAACGACCGACCGGGCCTGCGTGAGGCGCTCGCCGCAATCACCAAAAGTCGTGCTGAAGCGTTGGTCGTGTTGAAGAGAGCCGGCGCGCTCGTGACATGAGTTTTGCCGGATACATCGAGACCACAATCTGCCGCGCCGGAGCGGAGCTGATCGTGCTTGACGATCAAGACGTGTCGCCGATCACCCGGTGCGTGATGCAAATGGCCGCACAGATCGAGCGGGAGCTGGCCAGTCAGTCAACATACGCGGCTTGTGATGAAGGCGCATCGGATCGTCAAACTGCGGAAGAAGAAAATGACCCTCGCCGACATCGCCTCTGACATCACCAGCACGAACACTCCAACCCGACGGCGGACGGAATGGTCGGCTGAGCAGGTTCGCTCGATCCTCGCGCGAGTGACCACGCACGACTCGCCGCAATTCTCAGTGACGGCCTTATGACGACGGGTTGAGGTGGCCCACGCGCCCAGCGGCTGGACGCTACACCGGGTCGCGGAGTGCAGGTCGTGCAGAATGGGAAGTTTTTCTTCGTCGAGGTAGGGAACTTCGTGTCCGTGTCACTCCTTATATAAAAGTTACTATCAGGAGAGCCTCATGCGCACAGTTATTGCCGTTGTAGTAGCGGCATTGGCGATCACCGTCCTCTCGTCGGCACAGGTGGTCACCTCTGCGACACCGCAACCGATCCCCAGTCCCGGGCCCCGCATCGGCGTAATTCTTTCACTGACCGGAGAAGCCGCTAAGTATGGTCAAGCTGCAAAGAACGGAGTGGACCTTGCGGTGCGTGAGGTCAATCGATCAGGCGGAGTTGGCAACCGTTCCGTCAGCGTGGTTCTTGTTGATGCTGAGAGTAATCCGGATGTCGCAGCGGCGGCACTCAACCGCATGGCGAACGATGGCATCCAAGTCGTCATCGGCGATGTTTCGAGTGATTGCACGCTAAAGCTGGCACCGCTAGCCCAACAGCTTCATGTTCTTCTTATGTCTCCGGGCGCTTCCGCGCCCGCGATCTCTGACGCAGGCGATTTCGTGTTTCGGAATTGGCAATCGGACGTTCATGAGGCGAAGGCCGATGCCAATCTAGCGATAGACACGCTCGGCTGGAAGAAAATCGCCGTAGTCGCAATCGGCAGCTCATATACCGAAGGCATCTCTAAGGCTTTTAAGGCGGCAGTGAAGGATGACGGCGCTTCAGTAACTGAGTTCACTTATAGACCGAGCGAGCGCGACTTCCGATCGTCGATCGCCGTCATGAGGAAGCAATCTTTCGATGGCATTTTTCTGGTTGGCTACGGTGGGCCGCTAGCGGCGTTTCTGCGTCAACGCTCTGAGGCCGGACTTCGTACGAGCATCCTCTCAGTTCAGGCGTTTGACGCACCGGAAACCCTAATTCCGGAAGCAGAAGGAGTCATTTTCTCATCCACTGCGGCACCGAATTCCTCAGATGCAAACGTTCGGCGCTTTCGCGAGCACTACCGCGACGCGTATCACAGTGAACCGACACTTTGTGCGGATAGCGGCTATGACGCAGTCGGCATGATCGTTTCACTGCTGAGGCGCGGCACGGCGACATCTGCCGACATGAAGCAGCAGCTTCGGCAGATCAGCTACCCCGGTGCCGCCGGGCGAACGGAATTCGACGAGCACGGAGACGTGCCAAAGGAAATCGTCTTTCGGCAGATCCACAACGGCCGCTCCGTACCGATGGGACCCGGGGGATTCGGTTGGACTGGGGTGAGGAATTGGGCAACCCAACAGATGCGCGACCTCTCTGCAAAGGCTTTCGCCGCCATCGCCTCCGCGATCGGTCTCGCAATCGTCGCGGCGCTGATACGCATGAAACCGCGCGTACGTGAGTTTCTTGCTTGGCAAATCCTGAGTCGACGCTTCGCATTGCGCGCCGCCTTCAGCCGCCGAAGTGCCAAAATCGTGACAATTGATGACTATGTCCATCTGCTGACGAGAATGCGGCAGCGCGCTTCACGGCTGCGCGCTATCAAAGGAAATGGGACGTCGCTCGTCATGCAAATTTACACCCGTCAAATCCCTCGCGACTGGCCGCTTTGGGAACGCGAATCTGATGAAAACGAATCGCCGAAGACCCCCCTCGAAGAGTACTTCTTTGCTTTCGAAGACTTTATCCGCCGAGAGCCTATCGTCCTGCGCCGTACCATAGTGATTGACGCATCCGACAGCCCAAGAGGGCGGGAACGATTGGCGATGCTGAAGAATGACGTTGAATCGCAGTACTTCAAACGCTACCTCGAACGGTTGCATTCAAGCCCCGCCGATGCGTACTACTACTGCCACAGGGATACATGGCCGAACTGGTTATCAGACGCCGTGTTCTTCGGCCTTCAAGTTGAGGGCGGAATCCGGTGGCTATGGGGCGTTACAACCAGCTACTCGTCCGGCGACGAGCTAATTCTCATGAGACTTCATCGACTTGGCGTCAAGAAGCATTCGAAGGATTTGCCGCTGCCGTGGCGTTTGGATAACCTTGATGATTTCGCACTCCCGCCCGATCGCGTGATGAAGAAGATGCTGCCTCTAGAAGAACTAGTTGCGGCGACGTTGCAATGAACTCAACGGATCGTACGCTATCGCCCTGGGCAGAGATTGATGAAGGCACTTGGCAATCGTGGACGTGGCAATTGCGAAACGCCCTGCACACCGCGAGCGAACTCAACGCCGCTATTGCGAGCGACCGCAGCCTTACGGTAGGGCCGACGCTATTGCCGCGGAAACCGACAATCAATGGTTTTGAATTCAAGGTGACACCTCACATGGTGGTCGCGTTGCAATCAGCACTAGCGAACAATGTCAGTGGTGCGTGGGACGCGTTTACTGCGTGTTTTGTCCCCACCGATAACGAACGACTCCGCATCTCCGACGGTTCCAGCGATGACCGTATCGGCGAGGAAGAGCCTATCGCAAACCCGGTGGCAGCGATCAGTAGCTTCTACCACGATCGTGCGCTGTTTCGTGTCACGCATATGTGCCCAGCCTATTGTAGATACTGCTTTCGGCGGCGCATGGTCGGGGATGGCGAGGGCGCGTGGAACCGACGTGAGATCGAAGAAGGGTTGTCGTTTCTTGCGAGAACCCCGACCGTAAAGGAAGTCATCTTGTCCGGTGGCGATCCCCTCATCCTTAGCGACGATAGATTGCGATACGTCGTCGAGTCGTTGCGCGCCATACCACACGTACGCCGCTTGAGGATCGACACGAAAGCTCTGACGATGCTGCCGCAGAGGATAACGGCGAATCTCGTGGCCATACTCGCGTCTGTCAAGCCGTTTTATGTCATCGGCCACTTTACGCATCCGTACGAGTTAACAAATGAAGTCCTTGATGCTTGTGCGCGGCTCGTCGACAATGGCATTGTTGTTGGTTCGCACACCCCAATGTTGCGTGGAGTTACCGACAACGCCGACGTGCTCTGTGATTTGTTTGAACGCCTTGTGGACCATCGTGTCCTGCCGTACTACCTGATTCACTTCATCCCGACACCTTGGACTGAACATTTCCGCGTTCCGCTGGAGCATGCGATCGAGATAGTTAGGGACGTACAGGCGCGGTGTGGCGGCCTCAGTGTTCCGGCGTTCATCGTTTACTTACCGGACGCGGGCGGGAAGGTTGTCGTGTCGCCCGACTACCTCGTGAAGAAGGTGAGTTCTGGTTTTGTGTTTAGATCACACGATGGGCGTGAGATTCTCTATCCTGAGAACCTCGGGAGTCGTGACAGCAGTTGATCAAGTACGGCGTGAAGATCTCGGTGCGGAGAACGTATACGGACACTCCTTGCGATGAAGGCGCTTCGTGATCACGCTCGGTGAGCTGCGGAGAAGCTTCCGCCGGACAAGCGGAGAGCTCGGTGAGCGCCTCCTGCCGATCGAGGCGGCCGTCGCGGACGCATGAGGACGACCCTTCCGGCAGCCGGCAGCCTGCCCGCCGCGACAGCGCTGCATCACCACTTGCGATTGGTCCCGCGCAATACCGCGGACCTCAACCTGCAGGGGCTGGAGGCGATCAACCCGTGGCCGGTTGCGGAAGCTGAGCGATCGCCTACGCATCACGCGCACGCGGATCCCGGTAATGATCGTTCCGGCGTCGACTGCCCCTGCGCTGCAGGCGCGAATGCGATCGAATCATGCATTCACGTCTCCGCTTCGGAACAGCACGCCTGTCGCGCAGGCGTGAGCAGGTTCGGCCACGTACCGCGCCCCTGCCACGCAGTCGCGCTCATGCGGAAGTGTTGCGATCGCGCCTGCGGGACTGGCGCATTTGTGTCCGGAAGGCATCCAGTGCGCCATAGAGCTCGGCGCTCTCCTCGTCTCGCGCCAGCGCTTTGGCCACGGCATACGTCCGCAGCCCGGCGTCGACGACACGCGCCTTGCGCGCTTCCATCGTGTGATTCACGGCGGCGAGCAACGCGGCGATCTGATCCGCAATCGGACGAAACGCGTCGAGGAATTGAAGCGTCTCCCGCGCTTCTTCGACGTCGAAGGTGCCAAGCCGCTGCAGCACTTCGCTCTGTTCGACGATCGCGCTCATTCGAGCGAGCTGTTCTTTGCTGACCGTGCGTGATGCCCGCAAGCCTTTCAATGCCGCGGGATGCGGCTGCTCGAGTTTCGGAATGAGTGCGGCCGCGGCATTCAGCACTTCCCGCACATCCTTCGCAATGCGCTCCTGAGACGTGACACTCGGGCCCGGGCCTGTCGTGCTCATGTGAAGTCCTCCCCCGGAACTACTCTTGCAGAGATCGCCGGTATGAAATGGACCGGAATCTACCTCGTCGGCTACGTGATCATGCTCGGCGGCATCATTGCCGCGATGTGGAAGAGCGGCATTCTGGAGCGGATCGGCACGACCTGGACTGTGATCGGCGTCGTGATCGCGATCGGTATCGGAATCATGATCGCCGTGGCGAACAGCGGCCGGAAGGAAAACATCCACATCGAGAGATGACGACTCGGTGCGCCGCGACGTTCATCGCGGCGCACCGATTCCTCTTCTTACCTGCCGTCGTTGCAGAACGCCGGATCCGTGGCGCAATCGCCGGCGTGCACGCTCAGCGTCACCGCACCCGCATCAGTCGTCGCCCCTTCGGTGATGTTGTAGCTGAAGCCGTCCTGACCGACGAATCCCGAATTCGAGCGATAGAGCACGAACGAATTCGCGAGCGTGTACGGCGTCGACGAGATCAGCGTACCGGCGCTGTCTTTCAGCGTCCCGTTCGCGGGGAGCGACAGAATGCGATACGTGCGCGACGCCGCGACCGCCGTCGACACCGCGAGCTCCGGCGACTTCGGCCCGTTGCCGGCCGCGCTCGTGTAGACCTGCAGACCGCGGGCGGGGCCTGCCGTGGTTTCGTTCACCCGGCCCTGCAGCGTGAAGTGCGTGAAGCCTGCGTGAATCGCCGCCTTCAGCGGCTCGAGCACATCGATCGCGAACGTGCCGTCGGCACCAACCGGCATCGTCGGCGGCACTTTCAGCACGAAGCGCAGCGGCTCCGCAGGACGATCGTAATCGCCGTCGCTGAGTGCGCCGTCGCCTTCATCGCCGACGAAATAGATGAACGTGTCGAGCGAATCGATCGTGCCGCGATTCGTGTGCAGGATCACCGTCGCCGTGGCGAGCGAATCGACGATGCCGCTGATGCTCGTCACATCCCACTCGAAGTGCATCCGCGTCGTGCCGTTCGAGCCCGGGCCGCCGGTCTGACCGACGCCTGCGCTCATCAGCACCGGCGTCAGTCCGGGCAACGCGTTGTGGTTGTCGCCGAAGCCGTCGCCGTTCGCATCCGCAACATCACCCGCCACTGCCGCAGGCGTCACGAACGACGCATTCGCCGTCGCGTGGAAACGCACCGGCGGTTGCGGCGGCGGCTGCTCGAGCCGCGGCGTCGGCGAGAGATTGATCGGCGTGATGTCGTTCGATGCCGCGAGAATCGTGAAGTCGGGCGCGAGATCGGGAGGCTCGACCGACAGCGCGCCGACATTCAGCGTGATCGTGCCATTCGCGCACACCGGATTACCGGCGATCGTTCCGCATGCCTGATAGCTGAACGCATCCGAACCGACATATCCCGGCGCCGGCACGTACACGACCGAGCCCGGATGCCGCGGCATCAGCGACGGCTGCTGCAGCGGACCGAGCGTGCCCTGCGACGGACCACTCCCCGCTACGATCGACAGCGTCACCGCCACTCCCGGCGGCGCAACCGCCGGCAACACGATGTTCGCCGGCCGGATGTTGAGCACTTCGACCGTCGCGTCGTGCGCTTCGATCGTCGTCGGCGGCGAAGGCGGCGTACCTTCATTGATGACCACAGAGCCGATCGCATCGAAGCCTTCCGAGTCGGTGACGCGGAACAGGAACGCGTCGTCCGGATTCGACTCGCCCGGCGAGTAGATGACGGTCGCGCTGGTCGGACCGTTCGGCGAAACAGCGGAGAGCGATCCATGCGACGGCGGGGATGCGATCGCGAACGTGAGCGGATCGTTGTCCGGATCGAGCCCCGTCAACGTGATCGCAACCGGCGACCCGTCGGCGAGGACACTCTGCGAGATCGCGATCGGCGGCAGATTGCGGAAGGCGCTGCGCAGCTCGAGCGTGCTGTCGCGGCCGACGTGAATGTCGCGGCCGACGAACGAGCCGAGAAGCTTCGAGCCGTTGCCGGCGTCGATCTTGCCGTTCGGCGCGAAGAACGTCGAGGAGACGCTGTTGTCGCTGCCGAACGTGATGCCGTTGCTGCCGTGCACGAGGAAGAGACGATGCTTCGTCGTGACGCCCGGCGCGACGCTGATCGTGCAATCCGCGCCGAGGGTCATGCCGCCGATGATGTCGACTTCTCCGGGACCGTCCCAGACGATCGTCGCGCCGCGCGCGAGCGTGATCGACGCGAACACATAAGGACCGCCCGGCAGTCGCACGGTCGCGTTGCGATCGACGGAGAGAGCGCCGTACGCGCCGGTGCCGATGACCTGCGTCTGTCCGTTGGCGACGCTGAAGTTCTGCGTGCCCGCAGTCGCGTTGCCGAGCGTTGGCAACTGGCTGATGACCGGCAGCGCGAGCGGTGTGTTCAACGTGCCGGCGATGGCGCCGTTGTTCTGCAGGGAGTTGTAGTAGACGCTTCCCGCGACGCTCGCGCCGGCGTCGATGTCGACGGCGTTCGCTTTGAGTGCGAAGCCGGCGGGCGTCGTCACACCCTGATCGATCGAGAGCTGCTGCTCGCCGAGGATCGGGCTGGTGGGTGCGGCGTTGACGACGAGATCGCCGGAGACGACGTGCACGTTGCGATCGACCTGGATGCTGTTGGTCGCGAGCAGCACGGCGTTGCCGACGGCGGGTGGAAGTGGAGCGGGTTGCGCGAGCGCAAGTGAAGCGAGCAGAAGCGCAAAAGCGGCTACCGTCACGACACGGATCGGAGTCATGGGCCTGTCCTCCTGACAACCGTGATTCCTTCGGAGCGGGGACCGAAGTTTAAGGGTTAGAAATGGACCTGCTGATGTCAGGAGTGTACTCGCCTCAGCAGTTCCTGAATGTAAAAGTTATGGAGTTACCGTTTCAGGTTCACGGCACTCTGCTACACTCCTCTCGCCGCCATGTAGGTGGCGGCTTGCTGAGCCTAATCCTCGGCGCCGAGGAGCGGGGGAACCAAGACGACGGCTTGCCACCGTCCGGGGTGAATGAGGCCAAAAGCCTCTAGGGCTTCCAGCCCGAATCCGACAGCTAACCTCGTAGGCAGCCGGAAGGCAGGCCAACGCAAACGCCGCGAAGCGATTCGCGGCGTTTCATTTTGGAGTGCGGCGATGGCGGATCGCATCCGCCCATCGACATCAGCGCACCCGCGTCCGCACCATCTCCGCCAAATCGCGCAGCGGCTTCGCGTCGGCGCCGAGGGTGGCGATCGCTTCGAGCGAGGTGTCGACGAGCTCTCCGCTCAACTTGCGCGCGCCGTCGACGCCGGCCAGCTTGACGAACGTCAGCTTCTGCTCGTCCTTGCCGGTGTCTTTGCCGATCTGCTCCGGCGTGCCGACGACGTCGAGGATGTCGTCGGTGATCTGGAATGCGAGCCCGAGGTTTTTGGCGAAGACTTCGATGCGCTGGAGCGGCGCGGGATGGATGTTGGCGAGCATGCCGCCCACCGCCGCCGCCGCGACGAACAGCGCGCCGGTCTTGCGCGAGTGGATGAACTCGAGCGTGTCGAAGTCGAGCGTTGACTGTTCGCTGTGCAGATCGACCGACTCGCCGGCGATCGTGCCATCCCACCCGACCGCATCGACGACGCGCTGCAGCACCTGCTCCATCGGCCAGCGCCGCGGCTTGAGCGCCGCATGCGCCTGCGCGACGAAGCCGTACGCGTGATTGAGCAGTGCGACCGCGGACAGGATCGCGATGTCCTCGCCGACGACCCGATGCAGCGACGGCTCGCCGCGGCGCAGCAGGGCGTCGTCCATCGCCGGCAGATCGTCGAGGATCAGCGACGAGGCGTGGATCATCTCCATCGCCATCGCCGCATCGACGAGCTTCTCCGCCTTGCATCCGATCGATTCACCGACCGCGATGGTGAGAATCCCGCGCACGCGTTTGCCCGGCGATGCGAGCGCTTTACGGAGTGCGGTGTCGAGGATTGCCGGCGCGCCCGTGCGCTCGGCGATGCGTTTGAGGGAGTCGTCCAGGAGGCTGCGTCGGGCCGCGAAGTACTCGTTCACAGGAGTGCGGCGGCTTGCCGCCGCCCTCGGATTGCGGCAGCTTGCTGCCGCGATATCAAATAGTACGCGAAGCGCCACCAAAACCGGAGATTGAACGCAGAACGCAGAACGCAGAGTCAGAAATGAGAAAGGGAACGACGCAAGACGCGCAGGCTTGATTTCTCAATTCTGACTCTGCGTTCTGCGTTCTGCGTTCAATCCCGCCCCCGTCCGCGCCGGTAGCCCGCCGCACTCCCCGTGTTAGCATCGCCAGCGGGAGAGCTAATGAACGTCCGCAACCTCGGCCGCACGGCGCAGGCCTGGATACTGCTCGTCACGTCCCTCATTCTCTTCTCGATCTTTCTCCTCTTCATCGACGGCATGACCGTCCCGTTTTTTCTGAAGATCGAAGCCGCCGCAATCGTCGCCGCGGGCATCTGTGCCGCCCTTTTCCAGCTCTGGTTCAGCCGCGTGCTGATGCGCCGCGAGGGCTCGATCGCGCTCATCGACCGCGTCATCGCCGGCGACCTCTCCCTCTCCGCGCGGGAGATTCTCCGCGCGACGCAGTCGGCGCGCATGGCCTCCGCACTGCGCGCACTCGTCTCCAACCTCGAGCGCACCATCCGCCGCTTCGGCCAGCTCGCCACCGACGTGGCCAAAGTCAGCGATCAGATCTCCGGCCGCGCGCGCATCCTCGCCCGCAGCGCAACCTCGCAACTCTCCTCCACCGAAACCACCTCCAGCTCCGTCACGCAGATCGATCAGTCGATCAACGCCGTGCGGACCTCGATGGAAGAGCTCTCCGCCAACGCGGAAGAGACCTCCACCTCCGTCCTCGAAATGTCGGCATCGATCGAGGAAGTGAGCCGCATCGCCGACACGCTCGCCGAATTCGTCGAGCAGACCGGCTCCGCGATCGAGGAGATGGTCGCGTCGATCAATGAAGTGGCGACCAACACCGAGAGCTTCTCGTCGTTCGCGATTCAGACCGCGAGCTCGATGGTCGAAATGAACGCGACGACCGACGAGATCATGAAAGGCGCGAAGCAATCGGCCGAGCTCTCGCGCTACGTGAAAGACGCGGCGACCGAGGGACGCGACGCGGTGCGCGGCACGGTGGACGGCATGCGCAAGATCCAGCAGGCGGTGGAGGAAGCGAAGCTCGCCCTCGGCGATCTCGCGGAGCGCTCGCAGGAGATCGGCGAGATCGTGCGCGTCATCGACGAGATCGCCGGACAGACGAACCTCCTCGCGCTCAACGCCGCCATCATCGCGGCGCAGGCCGGCGAGCGCGGCAAAGGATTCGCCGTGGTCGCCGACGAGATCCGCGACCTCTCCGAGCGCACCTCGGTGTCGACGGAAGAGATCCGCACGCTCATCCAGAACGTGCAGAACGGCGTCGGCCGCGCCGCCGATCAGATGACGCTCAGCGCCGATCGCGTGAACGACGGCGTCGGACTCACCGCCCGCGCCGAGCAGGTCCTGGACAAGATCCTCGACCTCACCGATCGCTCCACGAATTCGATCCAAGAGATCGCACGGGCGACCGAAGAGCAGTCACGCGGCAGCGCGGCGGCGACCGCGGCGATCGAAGAAGTCACGAAGATGGTGCAGCAGACCGCCGCGGCCACGCAGCAGCAGTCGCAGACCTCGCGCAAGATCGGCGAGCAGGCGGCGATGGTGCGCGATTACACCAAGCACCTCAAGCGCGCCATGAGCGAACAGGAGACCGGCTCGCGCGCGATCAGCCGGGCGATGGAAAACATCATGGGACTCGTGCAGAACGTGCTCGAGTCGACTTCGGTGCTCGCCGCGGAAAGCTCCGCCATCGTCAAGTCGATGGAGGTGATCAAAGGCGGCTCGCGCGAATCGAGCTTCGGCGTCTCCGAGCTCAATCAGATGTCGAACACGCTCTCGCACGAGTCGACGCTGCTCAAACAGGAGCTCGGACGCTTCTCGCTCCCGCAGCCGAATGAAGGAGGCGAACTGCGCACCGCCACCGTGCTGTGGCAGCGCCTCACGCTCGATCCGGTGCACACCTCGGCGGCGGCACTCGGCTTCATGTCGCACGCGATTCACGCCAAGCTCGTGAAGTACGGCGAAGGCGCGGAGCTCGTCCCCGATCTCGCCGAGCGCTGGGAAGTGCTCGAAGCGGGACACGTCTACCGCTTCCATCTGCGGCACGGCGTCCGCTTCCACAACGGCCGGCTGCTCGAAGCGAAAGACGTCCACGACACGTTCGCGCGCATCCTCTCGCCCGAATTCAAATCGTCCGGCCAGTGGATCATGCGCGGCGTCAAAGGGGCGAAGGACGTGATCGAAGGACGGGCGAAGCAGGTGCCGGGCATCATCGTACGCGATCAGTACACGGTCGACATCGAGCTCGAGGAGCCGCTCGCGTTTTTCCTTTCGCTGCTCACCATGCACGAAGCGGCGATCGTTCCGGCCGAAGAAGCGCGGGACCTCGAGCGCTTCCGCCTGAATGCAATCGGTGCCGGCGCGTTCAAAGTCGAGCAGGTCATCGAGGGACAGAAAGTCGTCCTGGCGCGCAACCGCGACTACTACGTTCCGGGCGAGCCGCATCTCGATCGGCTCGAGTTCCGCCTCGACCTTCCCGGCTTCGACAAGATGCTCGACGCATTTCTGCGCGGCGAGCTCGATGTCTCGCACGCGGTGCCGCTGAAGAACGTGGCCGAGCTGCGGCGCGATCCGCGCTACGCCCCGTACATGCTGCAGACCGTGCAGCTCCACACGTCGTACCTCGGATGGGACTGCACCCGTCCGCCATTCGATCGGGTCGAAGTGCGGCAGGCCGTCAACTACGCGATCAACAAGAATCGCATCAACGAAGAGGTGTTCGGCGGACTCTCGATCGTCGCCGAATCGCTCCTCCCGCCGGGACTGCTCGGCTACGACCCGAACCTGCGCGGCTTCAGCTACGACCCCGACCGCGCGAAACAGCTGATGCGCCAGGCCGGCTACGCCTCGGGGTTCACGATGGATTACCGCACCTGGCCGACCGACACCTTCCGCACCACCGGCGTCGTGCCGCGCATCATCGACGACCTCGCCGCGATCGGGATCAAGCTCAACGTCAGCGAGCACGATGCCGACACCGCGCGCGCGCCGCTGCAGAAACCGGGACACGGCATGCTCTTCTGCGGCAACTGGTACGCCGATTTCCCCGACTCCGACAATTTCTTCTACGTCTTCTTCCACAGCGATTCGAGCTCGCTGCGCGGCTTCCACTACCACACCGCGGAGACCGACCGGCAGATCAACGAAGCGCGGCGGACGAACGACACGGAGAAGCGCGCCTCGATCTATCGCGAGCTCGATCAGATGGTGCTGCGCGAGGCGCCGATGGTCTGCCTCTTCCACGAGCGGATGTTCGTCGTGCACAAGCCGGAGATCCGCGGCCTGAGAACATCGCTCGTGCCGCCGCCGGTGCGCTACCACGACACGTGGATCGAGACGAGTGGCGAATAGAAGTGCTGAGTACCGGGTGCTGCGGGTGCACGCGGCGCTGTTCAGCGTCGCGGCACTCTTCTCACTGAACTACATCATTTCGAAGTTCGGAATGCGCGCGTTCGCGCCGCTCTCGTTTGCTTGGCTGCGCGTGCTCGGATCGGCGGCCATCCTCGTCGCCATTCCGGTCAAACGCGAGCCGCTCCCCAATCGCAAAGTCGCGCTGCTCGCACTACTCGGCGTGGTGATGAATCAGGCGCTCTTCCTCGCGGGACTCGCGCTCTCCTCCGCGCATGTCGCCGCGATCCTGATCACCACCATTCCGCTCTTCACGCTCGCCATCACGATGGCGACCGGCCGCGAGCGGGTGACCGGCGCGAAGATCGGCGGCATCGCACTCGCCGCGCTCGGCGCGCTGGTCATCGTGTGGGGCGAAGGGCTCCGAGGGTCGACGCGCGAGCTGCTCGGCGCGCTGATGATCGTCGGCAACTCGCTCGCGTATTCGTTCTACCTCGTGCTGTCGAAGCCGCTCATGGCGATCTACCCTGCGCGGCTCGTGCTCACGCGCATGTTCGTGTTCGCCACGCTGCTCATGCTGCCGGTCAGCGCGTGGTCGCTCGCGCATGAGTCGTGGCGCACGATTCCGGCCGGCGCATGGCTCTCGCTCCTGGCGGTGATCGTCGGCCCCACCGTCGCCGCGTACCTCCTCAATCTCTGGACGCTGCGCCACACCGACAGCTCGATGGCGGCGGCATACATCTACGTCCAGCCGCCCGTCACCGCGCTGCTCGCCTGGCTGTTCCTCGGCGAGCAGATTCGCGCGATCGCGATCGTCGCGGCGGTGTTGATCGCGACAGGCATGTGGCTGTCGCAGCGAAAGCCTGAATTATCGAAGTAAGGCTTTCCGGGTGTAGCATGGCCGCGAGGTGCCAGCATGCCCGTCCCCAATCACCTCATCACGCACAACTACTTTCCTGCATCCGGGGAAGTGCCGTTCGGGCCTGAGCTGACGAAGCTCTTCTTCGATCCGCCGAAGGACAACGGCGATTTCATGATCCACGGTCCGAACGTCATCCGGCTCACGCGCGCGTTGCTGTCGAACCGCCTCGATGCCGAGGGACTGCTGCTCGGTCCGCAGGACGAGAAGGATCGGACCAGCGACATCTATCTGCGCTACTTCGCGCCGATCCACGTCGCGCTGGAGATGGACGAGCACGATCGCGAAAAGCTGCACAAGATGGAGTTCTTCATGGCGGCGGCGGCGATGTATCACGACGTGGGCAAGACCATCCGCCGCGCGAATCATCCGCAGATCGGCGCGAACCTCCTGCGCAACTTCGATCAGGCGCAGAGCAACCGGCTGGTCAAAGCGCTGCAGTATCCGGGCGAATCGGACGACAGCCAGTCGAAGCACCACCGTTTTTCGCTCATCTGCTCTACGACGCAGCATCACGACAAGTTCGGCGTAGTCAGCACCGGCGAAGGCGCGCTGCCGATCTTCAGCGACATCCTCTATTTCACCAGCAACGAGAAAGTGATCGACGGCATCGTGAAGAACGTCACCGCGGTGATGCTGTTGAACCTCGGCGACATCGCGGCTGTCGTTCCGGCGACGCTTCCGCCGGCGACTCGCGATGAGGCGGCGCGCATCGCGAAGGAAGTGGTGGCCCATCGCGCCGAGGGAAAGAAGGATGGCGAAGAGGACACCCTCCGGGCATTGACCGCGATCATCACCAATCCCGCCTGCTGCCTCGGGCTGAAGCCGCGCAAAGTGTGGGAAGTGCTTTCCGACTGGCAGGTCCTCGTCTCATCGATCCGCGACGAAGGGGTGCTCGGCAATCGCGGCCGCCTGAAGCAGCGACTGCTCTATCTGGAGCAGAACCCCGCGCGGACGATTCAGCGCATTCTGCGGCTGCTGACCGAGGCGACCGATACCTGCAACGCGCGCGTGCTCTCCGATCACATGTCGCAGACGCTGGTGGAGTCGGTCCTCGTCGGCGCCCTCGGATCGCATCACTTTCAGACGTTCTGCCGCCAGTTCGCGGCGGCGGTCAAACTCGATTACGCGCTGAATTTCTTCAAGGCCATCGTCTGCGCGGTGATTCGAAAAGCATTGAAAGATGCCGGCGTGCTGCAGCAGGGATCGTGGAACGCACTGTCCGCCGAGGAAGCGGAGATGCTGGCCACTCTCGGTGCGCACGAAGCGCAGAACATCGTGAACGAGATCACCTCGCTCTTCATCAAGGTACTGCACGGCATCATGACCCGATACGCCGAAGCTCTCGAGGCCGGGGGGCTGGACGCCCGCCGTTTCGGTTTCCAGATGCGCGACCTCACCAGCGACGAGAAGATCCGTGAAGCGATCATCACGCTGCTCTGCCGCGAGAACGCCAAGGATCACATCGCGCTGACCTGGATCGCGGACGAAGTCACGATCTGGTCGATGGACTAGCCATTGGACCGCGCCTGCACTCGTGCAGATGCTCCTTTGATTTCTTGTGTCACTTTTCCCAACGCGACAAACGGCGCAAGAACCAAATGCGCTTCGGCCCCGCGCCGCAGCGCGTACGACAACCTCTCAGGTTGTCGGGTTGGGAGCGACAAGCTGAGAGCTTGTCGTACACCAGGATCGCCAGAGCCATGGCCATTCGTCGGGTTCTTCCTCTTCGGCCAACGCGAAGTGGCGAACCGGAGCTCATGACCGACGGCGACCGGACTGGTTATCCTTGAAGTATGAAAACAGCGGTTTCGATCCCTGATGATGTCTTGCAGAAGGTAGACCGGTTTGCTCGTCGAGCGAAGCGGTCGCGTAGCGAAGTGTTCAGCGCCGCGCTCCGCGAGTACATGGCACGCCACGCACCAGACGAAGTCACGGACGCCATCAATCGGGCCGTGGATGAGATTGGCGACCAGCACGACGATTTTGTTGCAGCAGCGGCACGCCGGATTCTCGAGCGAACCGAATGGTGATTTCGCCGGGCGAGGTTTGTGGGCTGATCTTCCGGCGCCGATCGGCTCTGGTCCGGGATTTCGTAGGCCGGTTGTCGTCATTCAGGCGGACGCCTTTAACCGCAGCCGTATCGCTACCGTAGTCTGCGTTCTCTCGAGCTCGTGCTTTCCGGCCTCGACGCAATATTGGGGCGGTAAGGCACGAGATTCATCGGCCGTCCAACCTCCGGACCGATCGGCGGCGCGCGATGTCGCGCGCGCTGAGCCATACGGTGGTGGTGCTCGACGCCGCCAGCGGCAATGTCTTATCGACGCTGCCGTCGGGCAATTTCGGCATCGCGGTGAACGAAGCGAACAACCTCGTGGCCGTATGCGAGCGCGGGCAGACGATCGACGGCGATCCGCCGGCGCCGGGCCGGCTGCACATCCTGCGCGACGGCAGCTCCGCGCCGCTGCAGGTGACGATCGAGCTCCACCCATCGGTGATTCAGCTCGGATCGAAAGGCGTGGTCTCCGCGACGATCCTCAGCACACCGTCGTTCGACGCGACGACGATCGTTCCGTCCTCCGTGCGCCTCGGCGCCGCGCCCGCGATCCGCAGTCACATCGATGACGCGAACGCCGACGGCCGCGCCGATCTCGTCATCCAGGCCGAACGGCAGCAGTTGCAAAACGGAGCGCGGGCATCCTGCCCGCACGTGTCAGGCGTCTCGCCTGGCACGCGTGCAGAGTCGCCGCGCGAGACGCGCAGCGACTGCGGACGAGACGTCCGCGCTCCTCGGGCTACCGATAACTACACGTCGGATACGGAGCTCGTTCTGACCGGGAGCACCGCGGCCGGACGATCAATCACCGGGCGCGCGGCCGTCATCACGAGGAAATAGACCGCGCCTTAACTTCTTCCTCTTTCAGTCCGAAGATCGGCGGCGGCTCGACACCGACCATCGACAGGTACATGTACAGCTGCCCCCGATGGTGGATCTCGTGCTCGATCATCGCGCGGATCCACTTCCCCACCGAGAGCTCGATTCCCGCCGGCGTCACGCAGCGGGCATCGAGATCGGCCGCGCGGAACAGCGGCATCGCCTCGTCGTGCATCTGCTTCATGTACGCGACGGCGGCGTCGTATCCATCCGCGAGCTCCCGGCCATGTCCCGGATACCGGCTCGGCCGCAGCATCGCGTTCTCGGCGAACATCCAGCGCTCGATCGCCGCGAGATGCCGGATGAGGTCGCCGAACGTGAACTTGCCGTCCTGATACGTCCAGTCGATCCGATCGGGCGGAATCCGGGCGACGCCTTTCAAGGTGCGCTCGCGAATGCGGTCGAAGTAGTCGATCAGTTCCATAATCACGAGTGTAAACACTTCCCGAATCTGATCCGTCCAACACATCGTGGGTACCGTAGCAACGTTTCGATCTCGACAGGTGACTGAACCCGCGCTTTCCGACCAGGACCTGATCATCCGCACCCTCGGCGGCGACGGGGCGGCGTTCGGGCTGATCGTGGAGCGGTTTCAGCGCCGCATCTATCGCGTCGCGTACGCCATCGTCCGCGATGAAGTCGAGGCCGACACCATCACGCAGGACACTTTCATCCAGGCCTACACGCACCTCTCGAAGTTCCAGGGACGCTCCGAGCTCGAGACGTGGCTCACCCGCATCGCCATCAACCGTTCGCGCGATTCGCTCCGCCGCCGCCGCTTCGTCAGCCTGTTCACGCGCAGCAACGACGACGAGCAGGACGAGATCGCCATCGAGATCGTGGACGAGCGTCCCGATCCGGAGCGCGAGACGATGGCGGTGCAGCTCCGCACAGCAATCCGTCGCGCCGAGGGGAAGCTCTCGTCGCAACAGAAGTTGATCTTTCGCCTACGACACTACGAAAATCTGTCGCTCGAGGAGATTGCCGATCACCTCGGGCTGCGCGCCGGCACCGTTCGTGCGCATCTCTTCCGCGCCGTGCACAAGGTTCGGAAGGAGCTCGCAGGCTGGCGCAATCATTACTCCCAGGGGTCCGAAGATGAAGACGCACTACAGTGAAGCCGACCTGCTCGAGACGTACTACATGCAGCCCGGCGAATCGATGCCGGTGATGATGCACCTCGCCTCGTGCGAGGCATGCGCGGAGCGCTACAACGCGCTCGAGCGCAAGCTGCGCGAAGCGGCGTCGTGCTCGACGACGGAGAGGCACGAGACGTTCTGGACGCGGCAGCGGATGCAGATCCAGCGCCGCATCGCCGATCGTGGCGAGCGCTCGGTCACACGCGCGCAGGTGTCGCGCATCGCCGCCGCCGCAGTCCTCGCTTTCTTCCTCGGCGGCGTGATGGTTTATCGGACGGTCGAGCCGCAGCACAGCGGTCCGGTGACGACGACTGCACAGAATACGGTGCAGCAGTCCGCGCCTCCGGTCGGCATCGAAGAGCCGCAGCAGAGTGTTCCGCACGATCCGTGGCAAAGCGAAGAGCTGAGCGACTTTCACAGCGTCGTGCAGTGGGAAACGTGGCTTCCCGACCAGCGGAACGAGGGGAAAAAGCTCTGATGAAGAAACTCGTCCTCCTCGCATTCGTGCTCCTCGCCTTCAGCGCGAGCGCGATGGACTTACCGCCTGGCAAATGGTGGCGCCGTCCGGAGGTGATCAACCTCCTCGGGCTGACGGACGACCAGCAGTCGCGGCTCGAAGCGATCTCGGTCAAGAGCGCGAACGAGCTGATCGATTTCAAGGGTGAGGTCGAAAAGTCGAACATCGCCCTGCGCGCCGAGCTCGATCAGCCGCAGCTCAACCGCGAAGCGATCCGCCGCGCCGCCGCCCGTCTCAATGACGCACGCGCACATTTGTTCGAGCGCGAGCTGATGATGCTCGTCGACATGCGCGCGGTGCTCAGCGAGACGCAGTGGAACAGGATGCGCGCGACGCTGGAGCAGCTGCCGGAGCGGTCGCTCGGCAAGCAGCAGATGCGGCCGAACATGCGAAGGCGGCAGCAGTAGTGGTATTAATTTGATAATAATGTGGTGTCATGCCTGACGTATTGATTCGCGATGTCGAGGAAAAGCTGCTCAATCAGCTGAAAGAAGCGGCTGAGGCGGAAGGGCGCTCTTTGGACGCGGTGTTGCACGAGACTCTGGAGCATGCTGTCATTCTGCGGCGTGCACAGCTACGTAGCATTTCCGAAAAGTGGCAGAAGCTGATGGCCGGCCGGCCGTTACAGTCCGACAGCACAGAGCTGATTCGGGACGACCGCGACCGTCGATGAGTCTGTTCGTAGTCGACGCGAGCGTCGTCATCAAATGGTTCGTTCACGAAATTCATGCCGCTGACGCTTATCGGCTGTTGACTCCGGAGCATGATTTCGTCGCCCCCGATCTTCTTTTCGCCGAGATGGCAAGCATCTTGTGCAAGAAGACACGAAACGGCGATTTATCCGAGCGCGAGGCGACACAAGTGCTCGACGATCTGCGATCGAGTAGCCTGCCGACCGTACCGTGCCGCGAGCTTGCGAGTGCTGCCTACTCGCTGTCGATTGCCACAGGCCGCTCCGCTTATGACTCGATGTACCTCGCCCTCGCAATCCGCCTCGACACTCGCCTCATCACCGCCGACGCGAAGTTCTTTAACGCGATCAACCCGCTGCCGCTCCTCGCCCCGCACATCTCCTTCATCGCTGACTCATGATCACGATCGTCCCGGCCAGGCAGAGCGCCGACCCGAGGAGATCGAACAGCGTCGGACGCACGCGCTCCGAGATCATCAGCCACGTCACCGACGCGATCACGTAAATGCCCGCATACGCCGCGAACGCGCGTCCGGCGAACGACGCATCGACGCGCGTGAGCGCGGAAGCGAACAGTCCGAGGATCACCAAAGCGGGCAGAGCGAGCCATGCCGAGCGCCCCATCCGCAGCCAGAGCCAGAAGAGAAAACAGCCGCTGATCTCCAGCGTGGCGGCGATGGCGAACCAGAGGTAACTCATGCGGAGAGCGTAGCGTAGACTGGCTGCATGTCCAGCACCGTCGCCGAATCGCTTCAATCCATCATTCAGCGCGGCACGATTCGCGTGGGCTATCACACCGTCGATTTCGAGTCGGCGGTGCGCGGACTGATCGTTTCGCCGCTGCTCGAACATGGCGTGAGTCCGGCGCGCGTCGATGAGATCGTCGACTCCGTGCTCGAGCGCGAAAAAGCCGGCACCACCTGCGCCGGACCGATCGCACTCCCCCACGCCCGCATCAGCGGCATCCCGAAAATCGTGGCGGGCCTCGGACTCAATCGCGACGGCATCTATCCCGGCGGCAGCGCACGGCTGATCCTCGCCTTCGTTTCGCCACAGGACGCCGCCGCCGAACACCTGCGCTTCCTTTCATCCGCCGCGAAGACCTTCCGCACGTCCGCATTGCTCGATCAACTGCTCGTCGCGACGACGAATGGCGACGTGATCGCCGCCCTCACAACTTGAGGACGACTTTCGCGATCAGCAGATAGATCGCCAGCCCTGTCGCATCGACAAGCGTCGTGATGAGTGGCGCGGAGACGACCGTCGGATCGATCTTCAATCGTTGCGCGAGCAGCGGAATCACCGAGCCGATGATATTCGCCCACGCGCAGACGCTGAGAATCGTGAGGCCGACGACGAGCGCGAGACCCGGCCCGCTCTTCCACAACAACGTGCGCAGCACCGCGAAGATGCAGAGCAACCCGCCGAGGAGAAAGCCCGACGTCGTCTCGCGCATCAGCACGCGCCACGCATCGCGCAAACGGATCTGTCCCAGGGCGAGCGCGCGGATGATCGTCGACACCGTCTGGCTTCCCGCGTTGCCGCCGGTGCCGATGATCAGCGGGATGAAGAACGACAACGCGACGACTTTCGCCAGCTCGTTTTCGAAGTAGCGCAGCACGCTGCCGGTCAGCGTCTCCGCGACGAACAACAGCAGCAGCCACCCGAGCCGCATCCGCACCACGCGCGCGATCGACGTGCCGAAGTAATTGAGCACGCCGCGATTCCACGGCTCGTCTTCGGAGGCGGCGGCGGAGATGCCGCCCATGCGCAGCAGCGTCTCGGTCTCACCCGCGACGAGCACGTCGACGACGTCATCAACGGTCACGATGCCGAGGATGCGATGCTGCTCGTCGACGATCGGCAGCGCGTTGAAGCTGTACTTCGACACGATGCGCGCCACTTCCTCCTGCGTCGTCTCCGGCTTCGACGCGACGACTTCGCGCACCATCAACGCATCGACGCGCACGTCCGGGTCCGCCGGCAGCAAACGCCGCAGCGAGACGACGCCCTGCAATCGGTCGCTCTCATCGACGACGTACAGATTCGCGACCGTCGCAACCTGAGGATCGATCGAGCGCAGCGCGTGCAGCACGTCGCCGACCGTCTGCTGCGGCCGCACGCGCACGAACTTCGCGGTCATCAATCGGCCCGCGCTGCCGGGCTCGTATCGCAGCAATCGATCCGCCGCGGCCGCACCGCCCGCCTTCATCTTCCCGAGGATCGGCACCCGTTTCTCCTCGGGGATCGCGGAGAGGATGCTCGCGACGTCATCCGCTTCGAGATGATCGAGCGCCGCGGTGAGCGTCTCCGGCGCGAATCGATTGAGCGCGATCTTCATCGTCTCGCCGTCGGCGTAGACCATCGTGTCGCCGAGGTGCGCGGCGTCGAGTTGTCCGAGCACGCGCAGACGATCCTCGCGCGGCAGCACGCTGACCACTTCCGCGACGTCGGCCGGGTGCATCGAATTGAGCGCATCGCGCACCGCGGACGGATCCTCGCGCAGGATCTCGAGCACGTCCGGACCGAGCAGGTCACCAAGATGCATATGTGTGTGTGTACGACAAGCTCTCAGCTTGTCGATTCGACAACCTGAGAGGTTGTCGTACACAACCTGAGAGGTTGCCGTACACAACCTGAGAGGTTGTCGTACATCAAGTATCCACTACACTCGCGGTCGGGCGCCGCTTCGAATGTCCACCGTCCACCAACCCAAAACTCCTCTCCTCCTTCTCAGCCTCTCCGCTCTCGGCGTCGTCTTCGGCGACCTCGGCACCAGCCCGCTTTACGCGCTGCAGGAAGCGTTTCACGGCGAGCGCGGCGTCGCGCCGACGCCCGGCAACGTCATCGGCATGGTCTCGCTCTTCCTCTGGTCGCTGATCCTGATGGTCAGCGTGAAATACGTCGCGCTGCTGATGCGGGCGGGCAACCGCGGCGAAGGGGGCATCCTCGCGCTGCTCGCGCTCCTCACCCGCCGCACCGCGCAGGTCCGCCGCACCGCGTTGTTCGTCGGCCTCGCGCTCTTCGGCGCGGCAATGCTCTACGGCGACGGCATCATCACTCCCGCTATCTCCGTGCTCAGCGCGGTCGAAGGACTGGCCGTCGCGACGCCGAATCTCGCGACCGCCGTCATCCCGTCGACGATCGTCATCCTCCTCCTGCTCTTCGCGATTCAGCCGTTCGGCTCGGGACGCGTCGGCGTCTTCTTCGGACCGATCCTCGCCACCTGGTTCGTGGCGATCGCGATCCTCGGCGCGCGCTCGCTGGCGATGAATCCACGCGCATTGACGGCCATCAATCCGCTGCACGCGATCCGCTTCTTCGCGCACAACGGCGCGCATGGATTTCTCGCGCTCGGCGCGGTGATTCTCTGCCTCACCGGCGGTGAAGCGCTCTATGCCGACATGGGCCACTTCGGCACGCGCCCGATCCGCATCTCGTGGTACGGCCTCGCCCTTCCCGCGCTCACGCTGAGCTACCTCGGACAGGGCGCGTATCTGCTCAATCATCCGCAGGCCGCGAGCCGTCCGTTCTATTCGACCGTCCCTGCATCGCTGCTCTATCCGATGGTCGGACTGGCGACACTGGCGACGATCGTCGCATCGCAGGCGCTGATCTCCGCGATGTTCTCGCTCACGCGGCAAGCGACGCAGCTCGGCTTCCTCCCGCGTGTGCACATCGTGCATACATCGGACGCGGTCGCCGGTCAGATCTACCTGCCCGGTCTCAACGTGCTGCTGATGATCGCGACGATCACCATCGTGCTCGTTTTCAGATCGTCGGATCGATTGGCAGCCGCATTCGGCCTCGCCGTCTCCGCGACGATGGCCATCACCACGATTCTCTTCGGTGCGGTGGCGTATCGCCGCTGGCGCTGGTCATGGCCGCTCGTCCTCGGCGTATGCGGCCTGTTTTTCATCGCCGATTTGTCGTTCTTCGCCGCGAATGCGGTCAAGTTCATCGACGGCGGGTGGCTCCCGCTGCTGATCGGCAGCGCGGTGTTCTTCATGATGTCGACCTGGGCGGCCGGTCAGCAGCGCATGCAGCAATCACTCAATGAGCGCGCGGTGCCGATCGCCGAATTCATCGAGAGCCTCGCGCGCCACGAGCCGCATCGCATCCGAGGGACCGGCGTGTTTCTCGCGCGGCAGGGCGAAGGCGTGCCGCTCGTGCTGCTGCATCACCTCAAGCACAACCAGGTGCTGCACGAGATCGTCATCATTTTGACCATCACCACGTCCGACGTGCCGGTCGTGCAGGAGGACGAGCGCGTGACGACGGAGTCATTCACCATGGGCTTCCATCGCGTGACCGGCCGCTACGGATTCATGGAGGATCCTGATGCGCCGGAGATCCTCCGCCTCGCCGCCCGCGCCGGCATTCCCGTCGACGTCGATCGCACGACCTACTACCTCGGCCGCACGACGCTCATCCCGCACGGCGAATGCGTGGTGAAGCGTCTGGGCCCGATCCGCGCACGCCTGTTCGGCTTCCTCAAGCGCAACGATCGCAGCGCGACGCTCTACTTCGGCATGCCGCCGAACCGGGTGGTGGAGGTGGGCACCAGGGTGGAGTTGTAGCTCCGCTGCGGTTCCGGAAAGCCGGAGTTGTGTCCGTCTCTATTTCCTGAAGCGGGTCAGCGGTCGTTGCCGTCGGACTCGCTCGTCTCGTCCTCGTCCGGATCGGCAGTGCCGGGGACGAGTGGAAGGGGGCGTCGAGGGTGAATCTCTCTGCCGTCTTGTTGCGCCGGCTTCCGCTCGATGCGGAGCGTCCGTTCGTGCGCGGGCTCGAGGGGGATCCCGCTGCGCGTTTCTCCGGCGGCGCAATTCCGTTCGTCGTTGTTGCTCACAGTCGTCCTCATTTTAACCGCATCAGTGCATGACCCGCGCCGGTGGCGCGACAGAAAGGAACACGCATGGCTACGAAAAGACAGGATGAATATGTCGACTTACGACGACTCAGCGCGCCGCCGAAGTTCCAGAAGCCGAAGCGCATTCATCCGCGGCGCAATCTGCCGCTGACCGGCGAAGGCGTCGAGCGTGAATTCCACAGCACGAGCACACGCGCATTGCTCGCACCGCTGGCCCTGAATCCGGCCGACGACGTGAAGATCGTGCTCAACAGCGAGCTCACCGAGCCGGGCCAGGAGCACACCGCGTCGAACGTCGGCGAGCCGAGTTGCGCGATGAACGGCAACGTCGTGTTCTACACCGGCAACTGGTACGCCGCGATCTCGACCGACGGCGGCAAGACCTTCGGCTTCATCGATCCGGCGTCGACGCAGAAATCGACCGATCCGGCCGGCTGCACCTTCTGCTGCGATCAGGTCGTGCACTACATCCCGCAGCTCGACACGTTCGTCTGGCTGCTCCAGTACGGACCGGACACCGGCGACAACATCCAGCGGCTCGGGTTCGCCTCGAGCGCCGACCTGGCCGCCGGAAATCTTCGCTTCCGATTCTTCGACCTGACCACCGCGATGCTCGGCGTTCCGGGCGCGTTCATGGACTTTCCCGATGTCGCCGTCGGCGCTAATTCGCTGTACGTCACGACCAACGTCTTCACGCCGGGCAAAGTGCAGAGCGCCGTCTTCCGCCTTCCGCTCTCCGGCATCGCCGCCAATGCGATGACGGTGGACGTGCATCTGTCATCGCCCGATCTCGACAGCTTCCGCGTCGTCCAGAATTGCGGCACCACCGCGTATTTCGCCGCACACAAGGACACGAGCACGCTCGAGGTGTTCGCGTGGCCTGAAGGTCACCCGGCGCCCACCGCGACCTCGGTCCCGGTCGCGCGCTGGATCGGCGGCAACACCGGCTACCGCTCCCGTACGCCCGACGGACGGCGCTGGCTCGATCGCGCCGACCCGCGCCTCACCGGCGCGACGATGACGGGCAAGGAAGCGTGGTTCGCCTGGGGCGTCGATCGCAATTCGAATCATCGTCCGCAGCCGTTCGTCCAGATCGCACGCATCGACACGACGACCATGACGCTGCTCGAGAACATCAACGTGTTCGATCCCGACTCCGCGACCTGCTACGGCGCGTTGTCGACGAATGCGAAGAACGAGGTCGGCATCTCGTACATGATCGGCGGTGCGGTGTTTCCGTCGCACGTCGTCGGCATTCTGACCGGTGCGCAACGGAACGTCATCGCCGCCGCGAGCGAGCGCAGCCCGTTGTCCGATAACGACGGCCGCTTCAGCTGGGGCGACTACCTCACCGTGCGCCGCGCGCGTCCCGACGAAAACCTCTTCGCCGCAACCGGCTACACGCTGAAAGGCAAAGCAGACAGCGACAACAGAGACAGTACCCCTCGCTTCGTACTGTTCGGCCGCGCATCCGACACCGGCCAACCGGCAGGCGGGGACCCGGGTGGCGGAGGCACCGGCGATACAACCGGGCCAACCGTCAGCGCGGGACCGGGACCGATCACCGACGTCAATCAGTTGACGACGGTCTCACCGCAGGTCGCGATGGAGATCAAAAAGGCATGCGGTCTCCTGACTCCGCACGCAGCGCCGGCCGAGGAGGAGCTGCCTCAGGCCATCGAGCCGCGCAAAGTCACCGCTCCGGGCAAGGAGCGCTGGCCGGTGAAAGTGGGGACCGACGACGACGTTGCGCTGGTCGGCAAGAACATCATCAACAACAAGGACCTCGGCCGCGGCATCGTCGAAACCACGGTCGAGGAACTGATCACCATTCCGCGTCCCGCAGGCATGACGAAGGTGACGTCCGATCCTCCCGGATTCCGCACGAAGAGAGCGCGGCCTGCGGAGCTCGTGATCTGGCGGATCACCGCTCGCATCACCGCGCTGAAGCTGGAAGACGACGGCGACTATCACCTCGTGCTGCAGGGCTCGAGCGGTGAAATGATGATCGGCGAAGTGCCGACACCGACGAAGACGTTCCTCGGCAACAGCCCGTGGCTCGCGAATATCAAAGCGGTTCGCAGCGCGGTCGACGACAAGCTCCTGTCGAAGCTCTCGCCGCACGATTTCCTCGCCTTCGGAAACACCCTCGTGCCGCGCGAAGCGGTCAGCACCGAAGTGCAAGCGGTGGTACGTGAGGCGATCCGCAGCCTGCCGATGCCGGCGTCGTTCGCGTTCTCGCGGGAGGATCTCGACACGGGATTGCCGACGTTCAAGACGCAGGTCAAGCCGACCGACGCGCGGATCACGGGAGTCGGGTTCTTCGATCGCGTGCATGGACAGATGGGTGTGTCGCAGTTCAACGGGATCGAGCTGCATCCGATCCTGAGAATCGAGTGGTTGTGACGTGAACACGGGCCTCGCCGTATTCGCCGCGGTCTACTGGAGCGTCCTCATCGCGGAGCTGATCGGCGACAAGTCGATCTACACCGTGACGTCGCTGGCGCTCCGTTTTCCGCGGCGAATCGTCCTGGCCGCGATCGTGATCGCGTATGCGGTGAAGATGGGATGCGCGGTGCTCGTCGGAGGATTGCTGCTGCGGCTGCCGGGACATCTGATCGCGTGGATCAGCGCGGCGGGATTTCTCGTCGCGGCGTTGACGGTGACGTTCGAACGCGAGGAGAAGGAAGAACGGACGAGCGGACGCTGGAGAGACGGCGCGCTGGCGTGCTTCGCATCGCTCTTCGTCACGGAGTGGGCCGATCCCGGGCAGATGGTCACGGTTGCAGCGTCTGCACGGAGCGCGATGCCGGTCGTGGTGTGGCTCGCCGGCACGCTGGCCATGACGACGAAAGGAGCGTTCGCGCTGCTGTTCGGCGTGACCATGCGCGAGCACGTGCCGCGGCGAATCACACGCGCCGTGGCGATCGTGTCGCTCACGCTCCTCGGCGTGTTCGCGCTGGTGCTCGATCGATGACTACAATCGGTCGTGCTCGACATCCTTCTGCGTAACGCTTCCGCGCGCATCCTCCGGGACGTCACCCTCACCTTCCCCGGCTCGACGCACACCGCGATCGCGGGACCGGCGGCGTGCGGCGCGTCGACGTTGCTGTCGCTGATCGCGGGCACGCTGCGTCCTGAATCGGGCGAAGTCCTCATCGGCTCGCGCGTCGTCAATCGGCTCGGTGCGTCGAGGCGTCCGCTGTTGTACGTGACGGGCGCGCTCGACGTGCCGGGGCGGTGGTCGGCCGGGCATGCGCTGGTCGCGGCGGTGCGCACGCGGCCGCTCGATCGGGAAGACCGGCACCACGAGTACGAGCTGGCGATCGATCGATGGAAGGTTTTACCGGATCGGCGGATCGATTCGTTGTCGTCATCGGAGCGAACGCGGGTGCAGCTCGCGCGGATCGAGTTGCTGCGGCCGGCGATTCTCGTCGCCGATCGCGTGCTCGAGTCGGCAAATCCGTCGGAGCGCTTCACGCTCGCCGATGATTTGTACCGGCTGTTGCGCGTCCTCGGCACAACCGTGATCTCGGCGCCGTCGACGACGGACGAGCTCGCGCTTGCGGATCGCGTCGTCGTGCTCGATCGGGGGCGCGTCGTGCAGCAGGGATCGGTCGATGCCGTGTTCAACCGGCCGGTGAATGAAGCGGCGGCACTCGCGACGGGCGATGTGAACGTGGTGCCGGTGCACATCACCGGCAGGCTCGCGGAGTCGCCGATCGGCGAATGGGAGCTCGCGAATCCGCCGTTCAGCGGGAGCGGTGTCGCGCTGATTCGTTGCGATGCCTTCACGATCGCCGCGCCGGGCGAGGAATCCGATTTCATCTTCGCCGTCGAGGAGGCGTCGTTTCGCGATGGCGCGTGGCATACCCGCGGCGTGCTCAGCGGCGGGACGATCCTGCGCGTGACCTTTCCGCGCGCCACTCCACTGCATAAAGGCAAGCTGTTGCCGCTGCGCGTCGAGCGTCCGGCAACTTTCTTGCAGCGTTCGGTTGATGCCTCAACATCCCGACCGAACGGAGCCACACTTTGAGCATTCGAGCCCGACGGACGCCGTTCAAACTTCGCAAGCTGCTGGTCATCGATGACGACGAGCGCCTGCTCGCCTCGTATCACGACCTGCTCAGTCCGTACGGTTTCGAGGTGCTGACCGCGCCCGACGGACAGGTCGCATGCGGAGTGGTGGAACAAAATCCCGACATCCTTCTGGTCATCCTCGACATCGCCATGCCGAAGATGGATGGACGGCAGTGGCTCCGCTGGTTCCGCGCGCGCAAGTCGGAATCGCCGGTCATCGTGATCACCGCCTACAAGATCGATGAGAGTGAGCTCGAGCTGAAGCCGGCGGTGATTCTGGAGAAGCCGTTCCACGTCGCGGAGCTGCTCGATCTGGTGGGATTGTTCTGCGGACTGGGGACGCCGATGGCGCCGGCGCGGACCACGTAGGCCTCAGCACCCGGGTTGCCGCGCGATCCGCTGGCGTGCGTGCGGGACGAATTCAACGCGGTCGCGATCCGCAGCCGCGCGGCGGGTGAGATCACGCTGATTGGCCGGGGAGCGGGAGCGGGTCCGACAGCGTCGGCTGTGGTGTCGGATGTCATTGCCACGCATCGCCCCGAGCGGCATGGCCGCTCGTAAAAATCAGCGGCGGCATGGCCGCCGCACTCCGGTTGCAATGTGATCGCGATCAGCTGCCGCGCGTTCGCCACTTCGCCGCTCAGTGCGCCGGGCGGTGCCGCGCCGGCGCTCCTTTCAAATGCACATCGAGGAACTCGTCGGCCGCAGAGCGCGCAGTGATGCTGCTCCAGAACGGATCGACGAGTCCCGCACCATTGATGATGTACAGCAGCGAATCGGCTCCGGCCGACTTCAACGCATCGTGCAGTTTCCTGCTTTGCGCTGCGCCGACGAGACAGTTGTCTGCACCGTGCATGATGAGAAACGCCGCACTCTGCGCGCCGGCAAACGTGAGCGGACTCGCGGTTCGCGCAGCATCGGGACATGCCGCGGGCGAACAACCGATCAGTGCCGACTCCGAGGACGAATCGGAGGACCAGCAGCTGGAGTCGCTGACCATCGTCGCCAGATCCGACGCGCCGTTCCAATCGATCACCGCCTGTACGCGATCGTTTGCGGCGGTGCCGAGGAGCGCGGCGAGATGCGCACCGGTGCCGTTGCCCCATGTCGCGATGCGATCGGGGATGATGTTGTACTGAACGGCGTTCGCGCGCAGCCAGCGCACGGCGGCCTGCAGATCGTCGAGCTGCGCCGGGAAATGCGCCGCTGCCGGAGACCGGTAGCGGACGACGGCGACGAGATAGCCGCGCGTCGTTTCACGCAACGCAATCGACGCACCTCCGTCACCGCCGTACGACGATGATCCCGGAATCCAGATCACCAGCGGACGAGGACCGTCGTCCGCGATCGGCGCGTAGAGATCGAGCGTCAACGGACCGGACGGAGTCTGCGTGTACGTGAGCTCGCCGAGCTTTCTCCACGTGGCGTCGTCGTCGGTGATGACCACCGCCGCGCTGATCCGTTCGACGACGGCATTGACAGGATCGGAGAGCACGATCAGGAACAGCCGATCGTCCTCCGCGCTGGTGTTGCCGTTGATGACGACGGAGAGATGCTTCTCCGTTTCGCCGGGCGCGAACTCGAGGACGCCGCTGGCCGATTGGTAATCGCGGCCGGCGACGGCACTTCCGTCGGCGGTGCTCCATGCGACGCGCACGGTCTGCTCACTGGCCGCGGAGAGATGCACCGAGATCGGTGCACTGTTCGTCGCCGCATCTCCCTCCGGAACCGATGCGTCATCGACGCTGAGCGCGGGCGGCGCGACGGTTACGGTCAGCGTCGCCGAGGAGCTGCTGTAATCGCTGTTGCCTGCGTAGGCGATCGCCAGCTCGTGACTGCCGGGCGCCAGCGACTGGAGTTTGACGGTCGCAGTGCGCGTGATCGACTGTTGCGCCAGCAGCGCTCCATGTTCGCGGACCGTGACGCTGCTCGATGAGCCGGCAGTCGGTTGCGGGGCAACTCGCACGGTGAGGGCGAGGACATGACCGGCGGCGATCGGATTCGCACCCGCCGTCACGTTGAGGGTCGTCGCGACCTGCTCGACCGTCACGCTGGTTGCACTGCTCTCGCTGCTCGCGAAGTCGTCATTGCCGCCATACGTCGCGGTCAGCGCGTGCGTGCCGCCGTGCAGCGACGCGAGCGGGATCGCTGCGCCGCCATTCGCAACCGGCGCGGATGCGACCTCGTTTCCATCCGCGCGAATGGTGATCGTGCCTGTCGGTACACCGACGGCCGGAGCCACGACTGCGAGCGAGACCGTCGCGACGATCGTGTCGCCGAACGTGATCGCTGTCTTGTTCAGCGCCATGGCGATGTTGGTCGGGCCGCGTTTCACTTCGTGCGTGACGGGAGCGGACGCACCGCCGAGGTAAGAGCCATCACCTGCGTAAACGGCGACGATCGAATGTTGGCCGGCGTGCAGAGTTGCTGTCGAGAATTGCGTGGAGCCTTGTTGCAGCGAGCTGGTTCCGGCCGGAACACCGTCGATCATGAGCGTGACGGATCCGACGGGAGTACCGGCGGGTGTCCCGGTTTGCGACGAGGCA
>DATEZA010000163.1:0-34210 GCA_035255945.1 Thermoanaerobaculia bacterium | reverse complement strand
GAAGCCCGCCGCTGTCGAAATTGCGCGAAAGAGATGACTCAGTGCCGGCTCGGACGCGGACGCGGTGTCGTACCGACCAGCACCTGCTTCGTCACCACGCCGGCGTTCGTCGTCAGCGTGACGGTGTACGTGCCCGGAGTGGCGTATGCGTGGTACTGCGGAATGGCGGACGTGCCGGTGAGCGAGACCTCCTGAGAGCCGTCGCCGAAGTTCCACTTCCAGCTCGTCACCGAGTTCGCCGGGACGACCGATGGCGTGAACATGATGAGCGTCGGATTGTTGACCACCGCTTCATATGCGAAGCCGACGACCGTACCGCCACCGCCACCGGGGCCGCCGGCGACCGTGATCGTCAGCGGGAGCGTCACGCTGCCGCTCGTATTGGTGACCACGCACTTCACGTTGTACGTACCGCCTGCGACGAACGTGTGCGACGGGTTCACCCCGGTTGCCGTGCCGGAATCACCAAAGTCCCAGGCAAAGGTGTGCGTGCCGCAGTTGAAGTTGTAGCGGTTGAACGTGTTCGGATTCGCCTGGAAGGCGACCACTTCGTGGGCGCTGCAGGCAACGTTCGATGAGTACACGGAGCAGCCGCTCGGCGCCGAGTAGGTGAGGAAGATCAGGTCGGCCGTCGGGACGGCACAGCTGCCCGCCGCGAAGTTGACGACCTTGGTCAGCGTCGTCGATCCCGACTGATTGCTCACCGTCACGTGCACGGTGTACGACGACTGCGAGCCGCTGAACGTGTGGTTGATGGTCTGGCCGGTCGCCGGGTTGCTACCGTCGCCGAAGTCCCACGAGAAGTTGTGCTCGCAGGCGCTGAAGCTGTAGCCGCCGACTCCGCTGACGCCGAACGCGACGTTCTCACCGGCGCGGCAGCTCGGGTTCGATGCCGAGCAGCCGCTCGTATTGCCCGAAAGCGTCAGCGCGACATTCGATGCGGACGGCGTGGTGCAGACGGCGCCGCCGCCGACCGGGACCGCGACCGTGTAGATCATGGTGCCGGTGGGACTGTTGACCGTCGCCTGCGCCGAGTAATTGCCCGGCGCCGCATACGTGTGCGCGACGTTCTGGCCGCTGGCGGACTGGCCATCGCCAAAGTTCCAGCTGAACGAATGCGAACCGCAGTTGAAGTTGTAGCCGCTGTAGAAATTCGCCACCGCGCTGAACTGCAGCGACTCACCGGTCTGGCAGGGGAAGTTGCTGTTCACGTAGGTGCAGCCGCTCGTGCCTCCGCTGTAGCTGGCGAACGCCGAATCGGCCGTGATCTGGGGGCAGGTCGGGCAGTTATTGCCGCAGCCGCCGCCACCACCGCCGCCGGTGTTGCTGCCGATCTTGACCGTGAAGGGGAACGACAACACGGTCGATCCGACGGTCAGCTCGAACTTGCCGGTGTACGTCGCGGTGCCGTTCGGGTACGTGTGACTGACGTTGCGGCCCTGTGCGGTCTGTCCGTCACCGAACGTCCAGAGGTACGAGTCGCAGGCGTTGTTCCAGTGATAGGTGATCGTGGTGACGGAGAAAGTGATCTGCTCACCATTCGTGCAGGTGCCGCTCGGCGAGTAGCAGTTCGTCGACGTGCCGAACCACTGCGCGACGAAGTCGCCCGCGGTCGGAATCACGTTGCACGGCGCCGTCGAGATGCTGAGTGACTTCGATGCGTTGCCGCCGCCGATGGCGTTCGACACGCTGACGAGAACGCTGCCGCTGTAAGTCGTCGAGAACGACGGCGAGAACGTCAGACCCGTGCCGCCGGCGATTCCGGCAGTCGGATTGAAGGACCAGGACACGTTCCAGGCGCTGGTGTCGGCGCCTGAAGCGGAGGTGACGCTGAGATTGCACGGCGCGCCCGAGTACTGGCAGCCGCTGACGACGCTGATGACCGGATCGGGAGCGCTGAGCGGACCGGTGGTGCCGCTCGACGCACCGGAGCAGTTCGCGCCGAGTGCAGCTGTGGTGGTGAGCAGCAGGCGCACTTTCGCGCCGGTCACGCCGCTGAACGTCGACTTATCGACGTTGAACGCCGGGATCGCATTGAGCGCCGCGGTGCCGGTCGATGATTGCAGCGAGCTGCCGCCCGAGTTGAGCAGATCCCACTGGAAGGTGAACGTCGCATTCGCGGGAAGATCCGCGGTGTTGGCCGTAGCGCGCGAAGCATTGGTGAACATCACCTTGTTCGCGTCGCTCGGATTCGGGCTCGGCCCGTTGACGATCGCGACGAAGGGCCGCGACTGGTAGTTGATCGGATTGATCGACTGCGCCAGCGTGCCGTTCGTCGATGCCAGCGTGCTGCCGGAGCCGGCGTACGGCCCGTAATTGGCGGTGAAGATCAGCGAATGCGTTCCGCACGCGCCGACCGGCACGGTGGCGTTCGGAAGCGCCTTCGTGGTGCCGGCGTCGATGTTCCACGATGCGAAGTGACCTTCGATCGTGCCGTCCGAAGCGTCCTTCCACTGATCGCTCGTGACGATCGCCGCGGTCGATGATGCATTCGGCTGGGTGAAGAGAATCGGCTGTCCGACGATGCCGGCGCGCGCCGCGGGAACGGCGAGCGTCACGAACTGCTGGTCGAAGATCGACGAGTCGCTGGCGGAGGTCACCGAGACGGTGCGCTGTCCGCTGAGCTGCGACGCCGACGTGAGGCCGGCGAATTGATGGATGACATCACGGCCGGTGACCGATGCGTTGCTGTTGTCGGTCGATTCGGGGTTGCCGAAGTTCCAGTTGACGTTCACCGCAGCAGGCGCTGAGGTCGTGCTGCCGAAGACGACTTTGTCGCCGTAGTACGGACCGTTTCCGGTCTGCGCCGAGTTCGGATTCGCCGTGCCGGTGATGCCTTTGTTCTGCGCGGTGATGGAGTCCGAACCTTTGATCTCGTAGATGTCGCCAAAGCCTTTCGCATTGACGATCAGATACGTGTGACCGTTCTTCTGGATGACGAGCGAATCGAAGATGAGGCTGTAGATCGTGCTGAGGAAGCCGGCCGGAACGCCGTTGGTCGAGTAGTACGACGGGAAGTAGCGGTCCGTCTTCAGTGAAGCGGAGCTCGTATATGCATTGAGATCGAGCTCGGTCATCGAGCCGTTGCCGGCGCGGAACACGTAGATGTCGTTCGTGGAGTTGGAGGGATTGAGACCGCTGACGCTGATGTAGCCTGAGCCGTATTTGATGCGTTCCGGAAGGAAGCTGTGCGAGGTCGGCGTCGTCGATTCGGTGAACGTTCCACCGGTCGGTGTGAACTTCGAGATCGAGAGCTTGCCGTTCAGTGCTTCGGCCGCGTAGAAGTTGCTGCCGTCCGTGGTGATGCCTTTGAACGTGCGTCCGCCGGGCACCGCAAATGTCGGGCCGCGGCCGAATACGAAGTCTTCAGCGGTGAAGATTTCGACCGAGTTCGTACCTGCGTTGACGATCGCAATCCAGTGGCTGTCCGCGGTCTTTGCCGCGGAGGTCTTGATGAAGGCCCGCTGCTGCACGGCACCGGGAATCGGATTCGCGCGATCACTCACGTCGTACATCGCCGTCGTTCCGGTTTCCGGACTGACGCCGACCCAGTAACGTCCGTCGGACGTTTTGAGGGTTACGATCGAGCGTGCGCTGCCCCCTGCCGGCGCCGAGAAGTGATAGCCGTCCTGGAAGTTGCCGGTCTGATAATCATCTTTGATGTTGCCCCAGGCGACACCTTCGGTGAGCCAGAGGAGGCCGCGGTCATCGAAATCGAAATCGGGGAGCCAGTCGCCGCCGTCCATGCCGGACTGCGGCCAGTTGTCTTCGATATTGAAGTTCTTGTCCCAGTTCAGATAGCTGCCGGCGGGACCGACGTCGCCGGGGCGATCGATCGTGACGAGTGATTCGCCGGCCTGCAACCTGCTGATGAGTCTGGTGACGTCGTACCCGACGACGAAGCTGCCGACGCGCATGTAGAGGCGGTCGTGGACGCTGTCATACCTCATCTGCCAGGCGCGCAACGGGCGCGGGAGTGAGAATCCTTCGCTGTCGAGCCCCGAATCGTTGTAGCGGCCGACGAACGTGCCGATTGCCCCTTGATAGCCGACGGACTTTTTTCCCATGTCCCCCGGAGAGCACGTGTTACAGGCTACTTCCGTCTTGGGCGTCTTGGAGGGTAGCGTGAACAGGAGCGGTCCGTTGTAGGTGGCGGCACTCGCGAGAGGCGCAATCGCGGCGAATAGCGTCAACAACAGCGCGACGTGAATCGGAAATCGTCTCACTTTGTCTCCCCAACTCTCTTGGTCTGGAACGATGAATTTGGAACCGGGCTACGACCGACACAGACAGTCGTAATCGGATGAAAACGACACGTATGGCAGCCTGCGTTCGAAAAATTATTTTATCAAGAGAAATCGATCAGTGGCAAACAAAAAAAGAGGCGGGCCGGAAATCCGGCCCGCCTCGAAGGCTACTGCGATTTACGTGAGGATTACGGAGTCGCGTTCGGTGCCGGTCCGATGACCGGAGCCGTCGTCGTGTTGGTCGTGACCGGAGCGGACGGCGAGCAGCCGTTGCCGAGCCACGCCGCGTCGAAGTCGACCGAGTAACGGCCTTCTGCGAACATCGAAACGATGACCCAATCCTGGTTGCCGCGAACCGCACCAATGTTGGTGGTCGAGGAACCCGTGCGGAAGTCACGAGTGGTCGGCGGAGTCGTCTGGCTGACGCCGGCCGTGGTGACGCTGTACGAGGTCGAACCACCGTTGTTGAGGTTGAGGTACATCCAGCCACCCACATCACCCGACGCGGAGAGCGGCGGGAAGATGCCGGACGAGCTCGATGTGCTCGAGGTCTCGGGGAGGACGACCGTGGTCGTCTGAACCGGCGACACGCGAACCGTCGACGAAGCGATCGTCGGGTTCTCGTGCTCGTCGAAGCGGACGATGTCACGAACCTGCATTTCAGTGCCGGTCAGACCGTTGCGCTGATATGCAGAGCAGGCGACCGGCGCAGGACCGGTGACGCCTTCACGCCAGATCTTGAAGTTGGTGTTGAACGCGCCGGTGCCGCCCTGGATGAAGCGAGCAGCCCACGCAGACGGCAGCGGCTGACGGCGATCGATCGTACGAACCACCTGGCCGACCGTGTAACGATCGTAGAAGGTGTACGGAAGGTTCGTCAGAACCGCAACGCCGGCCGGACCACCCTCAGGGATGGCGCGGATGTGGACGAGCGGGTTGCCGCCGGCGTAGTTGCCGGTGGTCGGGTTCGGATTGATCTGCTGATAATCACCGATGAGGGTGTTGTCGAACAGAAGTTCCGACGAGTAGTAGGTCGCTTCGATCGGGAGCGCAACCGAGCAGGTCGCCGCAACGTCGATCGTCACGTAACCAATGGCGTTCGTGTGCGTCAGACCAACAGCCGAACTACCGCAACCGGTGGTGCGGCCGGTGGTGAGGGCCGTACGAACGTCAGCGATGATGTTCTGCGGCAGCTGACCCGGAAGGATCGAGCAGTCCGAAACAACGTTCGGTCCGAAGTTCGGATTCGCGTCGTTGTCGAGCGAACGGTCGCCGATCGGGCTGATGTCGCTGTCGATCGACGTGCTGAGGTTCGAGTTCGCATTCACCACGAACCCGCGCGCGATGACGTCATACAGGTTGATGCCCTGCACGTCATAGCCCGTCAGGAAGATGTTGAAGTCGAGGACCGGGAACGACAGGTCCGTCCAAACCGTCACGTGCGCGATCTGCGGGATCTGCGTCACGTTCGTGATTGTGAACAGGGTCGTCTGAGCGGTCGTCTGCTGCGAGTTAATGTCGACTTCGAAGTACGGCAGAAGCAGCGTCGCCGCCGGAGCAGCAGAGGCGATATCGCAGCTATCGTCGTTGTTCGTCGTCGTCGGTCCGGTGCCCGTGAAGAACGCCGCACCAGCGGTCGCATTCGAGCGCGCAGTGAACTGCTTGCCCGTCGCGAACGCCGAACCCGCCGTCAGGAGGGTGGCCACCATGGCCCATACGAAAAGTTTTCTCATCATTTTCTCCTACACATCAGTTGATTGAACTCACTTCGTTGCGGTCTGCATTCACCCTCTCGACGATACGATCACCTCCGGATGCAGAGTGAATTACTTTCGGTTTTGAAGAGATCGATTGCGAATTGTCGTAACAGTATGGCGAAAAGAACAGGAAGTCAAGACCGGAACGAAGATTTTATGGGGTTACCGCATACGTTCTGGTTTGAAAAACGGGCCGATTATATCCAAAGCGCTTCTCCACGCAAACGGTTCTGCGGCAAGCGGCTTCGGTGCCACGCCGTTTCGCCACTCGGGGAGCAATAAAAAGGAGAGGCCGGAAGCCTCTCCTTTCAATCAACTGCGCACCGTTGGCATCTGTTATCTGGCCGCGGTCTGCGGCGCCTGGCTCGCGCCCTGATTCAGGTAGACGTGAATCGAGCCATCACGCTTCGCGATCGTCGAACCGCCGGCTTCGTATCCGATGATGACGTCGGGACGCCCGTCGCCGTTCACGTCCGCAACGCGAATGTCGTAGAACGGATTCGGATCGAGCTTGATCCCGGTCACTTCCGCCTTCTTGAAATTTCCTTTGCCATCGCCCAGGAGAACGACGATCTCCTTCGACTCGAACATGGTGAATGCGATGTCGAGATTGCCGTCCCCGTCGAAATCACCGCTCCCCATGCCCGACGCAGGATTGTGCGCAGCGCTCGCCCAACGCATGATCGGAATGCGCTTCGGTTCCTTACCGGTAAAGTCGAGGCGATCGACGCCCGCGATGTCCTCGACCGGCGGCTTCGGAACGATGCTCGGGTCGATCGCCGCAGGCCACTGACGGTAGTAGCTGAAGATCGCGTCATCGCGCTTCTTCGAGCCGAACTTGCCTGCGACACTCGCGCGAACGTAGGCGAGCAGCGGGGTGATCTCGCCGAGTTCGTCCGACGCGCTCACCCACTTCTCTTTCGCGCTGCTGACATAGAGGATGTCGGGACCGTTGTAGAAGATGTTCGCGGCGATGAAGTCGGGATATGGATCGCCGTTGAAATCGCCGGCGGAGATCCAGTCGCCCGCCACTTCACGATTCTTCAGATCCGGCACGTTGATGCCGACCCACGATGTTCCCTTTTTCCGATTCAGATACGCACGGATCTTCGCGTAGTCCGCTTTGCCGGGATTGGCCTCGCTTGCGGCCGACGGACCTTCGCTGATGGCGACGATGTCGGGGGTTCCGTCGTGATCGACGTCGGCGACGATGACGCGGCGCGTCGGGAAGTCGCGCGGCAGACCTTCGCTCGCGTCGGTGAACTTGCCGTTGCCATCGCCGAGGAAGACATGCACGCCGTCGAGGTGCACGCCGAAAGCGAGGTCCGCATGGCCGTCTTTATTGAAGTCCGCGGCGACGACGCTCCCGTAATTCAGGCCGGCAGGCCACTTGACGGCAGCCCACTGCTTCCAGTTGCCCTTGCCGTCGCCGAGGAAGATCGCAGGAGCGTTGGTGCCCTGGCGTTCCGGCGGGGCGATGATGTCGGCGAAGCCGTCGCCGTTCATGTCCGCGATGGCGAGCGAATTGCGGAAGGAGCCGCTCTTCGGCAGACCGTCGGACGATTCCTTGAACGCGATCGTCTTACCGGCAGAAGCGGGAGTGAGCGGCGTGAACTCGGGACGAGTCCTCTTGAAGTACTTCACCGACTCTTCCGGCCACTGCTTCGCCTGCTCCTCCGCCTGACGGGCGATGTCCGCCACTTCTTCCGGATCGCGATCCTGCATCCAGAACCACGTGTACTTGTCGTTGCGCTGGTAGACCTCACGATAGATGTTGGCCCAGCCGACCGGGCGACCCCATCCCGGATCGCCGCCGGTCATGACGACGCGGCTCCGGAAGTTGTCGAACTTCTCGATGTGATAGCGCTTGCCGTAGCGATAGAAGGCCTGGTTCGGATCGGGATTGAGTCCCGGATCGACGGGACCAACGCGCGCCGCACGCTGCTCCGGTGTTTCGGGAGTGAGGTACTTCGGCGTGCCGCCGTCGCTCTCCTTTGCCGCGGGCGCCGCCGTCGAAGTGGCGGGAGCAGCGGTGGTGGTCGCCGGAACAGTCGTCGTCGGCTGGGCGGTCGTCGTCTGTGCGGTCGTCGTCTGCGCGAACAGGGCCGGCGCAGCGGCGATCGTCAACAGCCACACGAACAGAGTCTTCTTTGACAACATGCGGATGGATCTCCTGAATTGAAGTGCGGGGTTTGTCAGATCAAATCGACCAGTGTCGGTTGCGCGCGGCGGAACAGCACGAGTCCTCCAGCGAGCGCACCACCTGTCACAGCCAAGAGATATACGATCGAACTCGCCTCGGGTAACGCCGCGGACAACGCAGCACTGCGGAACAAACCGAGCAGCGGGGTCATGGGATTCCACTGCAGCAGCGGACCGAAGCGGCCTGTTGCCTGATAGAGGATGGGGCTCAGATAAAAGATGATGGAGAGAACGAATCCGAGAATCTGCGTGAGATCGCGGAAGAAGACGTAGGTCGCCGCCAGCATCAGTCCGAGCCCGAGCTGCAGCGCGAATTGGATGATGAACGCGGCGGGCAGAAGCCACAGCCCGCGCAGGTCAGCGCCGCGGACGAGGAGAAAAACGAGGAAGATCGCGAACCCGATCGCCTCGAAGATGATCGCGGTGGCGTTCGGCACGACCACCAGCAGCTCGCTCCGGAACGGAAGCTTGCGCACCATCATGGAGTTCTCGACGATGCTCGAGGTCGACCGGATGATCCCCTCGTTGATCGCCAGCCACGGAAGAAGTCCGGAGATCAGAAAATAGATGTAGCCGTCTCCCCCGCCGGGCCCGCGGGGGATCATGAAGGTGAAAACGAACCAGTAAAGGACGACGAGACTGAGGGGCTGGAGAACGGCCCAGGCGAGGCCGAGAGCCGAGCCGGTGAAACGGGCGTTGAAGTCGCGCCGTATCAATTCCCTGAGGAGATGAAGATCGCGGTAGATGGGAGCCGGCTCCTGAGCACTTGACACCGGTCACGTTCGCTCGTAGATTGGACAACGGATTTTATTGTCCAATAGCATAAAAGGTCAACGAAACGCAGATGAACAGGCCAGCGCAACTCGAACTCGTCGGGCGAAAAATCCGGCAATTACGCCGCCAGCGCAAGCTGACGCAGGTGGAGCTCGCCGAGCGGATTGGCGTCCATCAGTCCGATCTCTCCCGCATGGAGCAGGGAGAGTACAAAGTTGGTCTCGACACTCTGCTGAAGATCCTGCAGACCTTCGATCTCAGCATCGGTGATTTCTTCGAAGAGACCCGGCGCAACGAGGAGACGGTCATCGACAAGCTCAAGTCCCTCAGCCCTTCGGCGCAGAAAGAAGTGGAAAGCTTCATCGAATTCAAGCGCCGGCAGGAGCTGAGTTGGGACGATGACGGGGCGGAGAGCGGGGAAGAAGATGCTTAGTCCGATGGTCGATCGCATTGAAGAACTACGGCAGGCCGGTCTCGCGGCGGTTCGCGACAACCGGCTCGAAGATGCCGTCGCGTTGTATGACCAGGCGCTTTCGATCGTCAGCGAAGACGAAGCGCGCGAGCTGATCACGATCAACAAAGCAGATGCGCTGATCGCGCTCGAGCGCACCGGACCCGAAGTGCTGGAGCTGCCGCGCGTGATCATGCGCCGGCGGAATCCGCGGCACGTGTGGCTTGCTGCGTACGCGCTGCAGAACAAGCACAAGATCGAAAATGATCTGAAACGCGCGCTTTTTTACGGCGAGCTTGCTCTCCGCGCGGCTGACGAGGCCGACGATCTCGGGCTGCGCCACGCGGTACTCATCGACCTCGGTAACGTGTGTGTCCTGGATTCACAAATCGAGAAGGCGATCGGGTTCTATCAGGCGGCGCTCGACAGCGCTGCCGCTGCCGATGCCTGGATGCTGGACCTGGTCCGCGGCTACGCCACGGAGAGTCTCGGGTACTGCTACATGCTCGAGGGCCGCACCGACGATGGCCTCAGGCTCGTGCACGAATCGCTGAAATTCGTTTCCAATACGATCTTCCAGGCGGAGGCATACATCGACCTCTGCTACGGCTACCTCGACAAAGAAGACCTGGAGCGGGCTCGCTTCTATGGTGAGGCTGGACTCGAAGTGGCGCAGGAAGATCGTCATATCCGCAACGGGCACTACCTCCTCGGAGAAGTTGCTTACAAATCCGGCGACACGGATCTTGCGAGCTCCCATTTCGATCAATTGGCGAAGTTCTATCCGGAGTTCCGCAATCTGAAGAGTCTTCTCTTCGCGATCGATCTGCGGAGCATGGTGAATCTGAAACTATGATCAAAAGATTCGTGATCGCGCTCGTTCTGCTTGCCGCGCCGCTGCTGGCGTTCGGCGATGCCGCGAACCGTGCGCTTCTCCTCACCAACGACGGTACGCTCTACACGATCGAAAGCGCGTACAGCGAAGATCTGGGAATCCAGTCGGCTTCGACTCAGGTCCTGGTTCTCACGTCTCGCGACGATCAGAACAGCACGACGACATCGATCGTGCCGGAGACGCTGCTCGGCGGAACGCACACCAATCCCGCGCTTGCGTATGACTCGGCGTCCAAGTCGCTGTTCATCTTCTGGCAGCGCTCGATCAGCAACGGCATGTCGAGCGATCTCGTCTTCTGCTCCTACAACAACGGCAATTGGAGCGAAGCGACTTCGGTCGATTCCGCGAAATATCACTACTCGCGCAACATCCAGATCGCGGTGACCCACAAGATCGATCAGATCGATGAGAAGGGCGCCCACTCCTCCGTCAAAAGCCTCACGGTACACGCGGCGTGGTGGGAAGATCGCCCGACATCGAGCCTCAATCCGTGGGCGCGCTACGCGATGCTCACCATCGAAAATGGTCTGCTGACCGACATTCAGGTCGCCGATCTTTCGCTCTACACCGATGTCTCAAAGGAAGTGGCGACGCCCCTCGAAGATGGCGTCAGCAACGAAGTTCTCCGTCATCCTGCGATCTTCGAGTCGTCGACACACGACTCGGTCGACGTGCTCTTTGGCGATATCGTCGCCAACAACATGCACCGGGTTACGATCGTACCGACTTTGATCGTGAAGGCCGGCTCGAATGGCGGCCGGCTTCGCATTCCGGTCGGCGTGAAGGACTCAGGCATCGCCGCGCCGAAGTTCCGCTCCGAGCCCGATTCACGCGTGAGCGCGATCGCGGGCGACAAGGACAAAGTGGTGCTCTACACCACGACGAAGAACGGCGTGAGCTACGTGACGTACGCGGATGGCGCGTGGTCGCCACAGCGTACGCTGGCGGTCGACGAGAAGATGAGCGCCGACGCAGCGGTCGAAGTGCTCCGCCGGATGGTCAACGCCGAGTAATCAACGAACATCGAACGCGAAAAGCCGGCGCAGCGCGCCGGCTTTTTTGTTGTCGCGAGCGACGGCGATGCCGCGCGACTCCGCGGATTTCGTTCACGGCATCAGCGATGCCATTCACTGTCTCCACGATTCCACTCGTTGTCTCATCGACTCCACTCGCTGTCTCATCGATACCACTCGTTGTCCCAACGATTCCATCATCGATTCCACTCGTTGTCTCATCGATTCCACTCGCTGTCTCATCGATTCCACTCGCTGTCCCATCGATACCAGTCACTGTCTCATCGATACCACTCGTTGTCCCATCGATTCCACTCGCTGTCCCATCGATGCCAGTCACTGTCCCATCGATGCCAGTCACTGTCCCATCGATACCACTCGTTGTCCTATCGATACCACTCGTTGTCCCATCGATGCCACTCGCTGTCTCATCGATACCACTCGTGGAACGATCCATTCCACGCATGGCTCGCGCGATGCCATTCGTTGTCTCATCGATACCACTCGCGATACGAATCGTTCCACGCGCGGCATCGCCGGTTCCATCGATGGAACGAATCGTTCCATCCACGGCACAAAAGAAAACGCCCGGCGTTTCCGCCGGGCGTCGTTTGAAACGGCTTCGGTCGATCGTTACTTGCCCGAGATCATGAACGCGATGACGAGTGCGTAGATGACGAGCGACTCGATGAGCGCGAGGCCGATGATCATCGACAGACGGATCGCGCCGGCCGCGCCGGGATTGCGGGCGATACCTTCGCATGCCGCGGCGATCGCCTTGGCCTGTCCGATGGCGCCGGCAGCTGCGGCGATACCGAGGACGAATGCCGCCGAGATGGCTCCCCACTTCACTCCGCCGGTTCCCGCCGCGGCTTCCTGCGCGAACGCTGAAACCGAGATGAGCGTCGTCGCGAGGAGCAGGATGATGTTCTTCTTGTTCACTCCGAATCTCCTTCCTTTCCTGATTTCGAAACCCGAACTAGTGTTCTTCCGCTGCGATGGCGCCGCTGATGTACACCATCGTCAGCATGATGAAGACGAATGTCTGGAGGAATGCGCCGAAGATTCCGAGGCCCATCATCGGCCAGGGAAGGACGAACGGCAGCATGCCCATGAAGATCCCGGTGGCGGTGTGCTCACCGAGGATGTTGCCGAAGAGGCGCATGCCCAGCGAGAGGATGCGTGCGAAGTTGCCGATCATTTCGATCGGGAACATGAGCGGGGCCAGAAGTGGAATCGGCCCCATGAAGTGCTTGAGGTAGTGCCACAGTCCCTGCCGGCGAATGCCTTCCGTGTTGAAGTAGAGGAACGCGGAGAGCGACAGCGCGAACGTCGTGTTGACGTTGCTCGTCGGCGGCTGCAGGAAGAAGAAGAGTCCGAAGATGTTCGAGATGAAGATGAACACCATGAAGCCGCCGATGATGTAGAGGTAGCGGTCTCCGTGATGTCCGATGATGTCGTGCAGCAGGTCTTTGACGCCGCCGACGATCATCTCCAGGACGTGCTGAAACGGACCGGGATTGTCGCGGCTGATGTTGCGCGACGCGAGCGGAAAAACGATCGCCGAGATCACCAGGACCAGCAGCGCCATGATCACGTGGTCCGGAATGTCCCACGCCCAACGATGCTGCACGCTGTGCCAGAGCGCGTTTACCGGACCGTAGAGAATTGAGCTCTCGTGTTCCATCGTCCTTTAGTTCCAGCTCCTAACCGTTGAATACACAGCTTCACCCACGATCCCCACCACGACGATCGAGAACCCCAGCAACACACTCAGGGCATTGAACCGAGCTACGTAGATCGTGACCGAAACTGCCGCGCCGAGCAGAGCGTAGCGACCAAAGGTGCGCAACGTGACTTTCCAGGCGCGGAGCTCGGGTGTCGGTTGAAGGACCGCTTCCACGATTTCCTCCAACCAAAGGAAGCTGATGATAGTGACGAGGGCACTGCAAGTCAATCCGAGAAATCCCGCGAAACCGCTGGAAATCAAGGCAAAAACGGCGAATCCCGCCCACGCCGCGATGCTGATGTTCCGGATGCGCCGGAGCACGGCCGCGGCCGCATCGTGCTCAGGATTCCGGAGGCGATCCGTCGTCATTTCGCAGCCCGGCGCGGAAGAGGTTGAGGAACGCCGCCGCGATCCCGAATCCGAGAAAAATCCACGTCAGCCACGGCTTCGTTCCGAACAGTTTGTCCAGTCCCCAGCCCATGAGCGCGCCGGTTCCGATGGCGATGGGAAACATCCAGCCGATCGACGACGCCTCGAGGAGCTGCTGCGCCTGGCGGCGCTTTTCGTCATCGAGAGGCATTGCGCGTCACTGTGCTCGGACCATGCACCGTCTTTGCCGAGTCGTTGACCTCGTCGACCAGCACGTTCGGCAGCACGCCGAAGAAGATCGTTACGACGAGGCAGATCGCCGCGACGAGCTTGAGCGATCCGCTCGTCGTAACGTCGGCCGTCTTGCCGTCGCGCAGGTACATCGCCACCACGAAGCGCAGGTAATAGAACATCGACACGGCCGACATCAGCACCGCGACGATCGCCAGCCAGCCGAAGCCCGCCTGCACGGCGGCGTAGAAGAGGAAGTACTTGCCGATGAAGCCCGCGGTCGGCGGGATGCCGCCGAGCGACAGGAGGAAGACGAACATCGCGAAGGCCCAGAACGGCGCGCGATCGTGCAGCCCTTCGAAGTCGGCGATCTGCTCGCCGGCGTATTCATGCCGCTTCATCATCAGCACGATCGACCAGATGCCGAGATTCGCGAAGACGTACACGAACGTGTAGACGAGCACGCCGCGCAGCCCCATCTCGTTGACCGCGATGATGCCGAGCAGCACGTAGCCTGCATGCGCGATCGACGAGTACGCGAGCATCCGCTTGACGTTGTCCTGGGTGATCGCCGCGAGATTGCCGACGATCATCGACAGTGCGGAGACGGTCGCCAGCACGTTGTTCCACGCGAGGTGGAAATCGTGCAGCGCGGTGTAGAAGATGCGCGCGAAAATCGCGAATGCCGCGGCTTTCGACGCAGTGGAGAGAAACGCGGTGATCGGCGTCGGCGCACCTTCATAAACGTCCGGAGTCCAGACGTGGAACGGCACCGCCGCGACTTTGAAGCAAAGTCCGCACGCCAGCAGGATGATCCCGAACATCAGCGCATCGTTGCTGACGATGGTCGACATGGCGCGCGCGATGTCGAACAGATTGAGCGATCCGCACACGCCGTAAATCAGCGAGATCCCGTACAGCAGAATCCCCGAGCTCACCGCCCCCAGCACGAAGTACTTCATCGCCGCCTCGGTCGACTTCTGTTCGTTCTTGAAGTACCCGGCGAGGATGTAGCTGGAGAGCGACAGGAGCTCCAGTCCGATGTAGATCGTAATGAGGTGAATGCCCGACGCCATGAACATCATCCCGCAGAGCGCGAACCCGAGGAGCGAGTAGTACTCCCAAGTCGAATAGCGCGTCTCACGCAGGAAGTCGTCGGACAGCAGCACGATGACCGCCATCGCTCCGATGAAGAGCAGCTTGAAGAAGATCGAGAACGGATCGAGCGCGAACATGCGCGCGAAGTTGTGCGTCTGATCGAGATCGCCGACCGCCCACGAGCATGCGATCAGCGACGCCGCGGTGATGGTCAGAACGCCGATCATCGACCACTTCGCGGACGCGGTGTCGCGCAGTCCGGTCACCGGCGCGATCAGCAACAGCGACGCACCGATCGCGATGATGATCTCCGGCAGCAGGAAGATGACGTCGTTCCAGCTCATCGGATTACTTCGCCTCCGCCATGTGCTCCGGCTGCGGCGCCGCGGCTGGCGTCGGATAAATCAGCGGCTGACGATCGAAATACGTGGGATCGACTTTTTTCACGATGTAGTTGACCGGCTGCTCGAGCGGATCGAAGAACGCTTTCGGATAAACGCCGATCCAGATCATGATCGCCACGAGCGCGAACATCAGCCCCATCTCGCGGCCGTTGACGTCCGGCACGTCGTGATTCTTCGGATTGTCGAGCGGGCCCCAGAAGACGCGCTGATAGAGCCAGAGCAGATACGCGGCGCCGAGGACGATGCCGATGGCGGCGAAGACCGCCCACCAGATGTTCCTGTTTGCGGCGCCGACGAGAATCGTGAACTCGCCGATGAATCCGTTCAGCGCCGGAAGTCCCATCGACGACAGCGCGGCGATCAGAAACAGCGCCGCGTACATCGGCATCTGCTTCGCGAGTCCGCCGTACTCCGCGATCAGGCGCGTGTGGCGCCGCTCGTAGATGATGCCGACGAGCAGGAAGAGCGCGCCGGTGGAGATGCCGTGATTGATCATCTGCAGCACGGAGCCCTTCAGTCCCATCGGGTTGAGGGCGAATATGCCGAGCATGACGAAGCCGAGGTGCGAGACCGATGAATACGCGACGAGCTTCTTCATGTCCTTCTGCACGAGCGACACGAGCGCGCCGTAGATGATGCCGACGATCGCCAGTCCGACCACCCATGGCAGGCATTGCTTCGTTCCGTCAGGCAGGATCGGCAGCGCGAATCGGACGAAGCCGTAAGTGCCCATCTTCAGCAGGACCGCGGCGAGGATGATCGAGCCCGCGGTCGGTGCCTCGACGTGCGCGTCGGGCAGCCAGGTGTGGAACGGGAACATCGGCACTTTGATGGCGAAGCCGAAGAAGAATCCGAGGAAGAGCCAGAACTGCAGCGTCGGCGGGATCAGGTGACCGATCTCGTGGAACTGCAACACGCTGAACGTCGCCGGATTGCCGAGTCCCTTGATGTTGAGGAAGGCGATACCGGTGGTGTTGAAGAAGTAGAGGCCGAGGATCGCGAGCAGCATCAGCACCGATCCGGACAGCGTGTAAAGGAAGAACTTGATCGCGGCGTAGAGCTTTCGCGAACCGCCCCAGATGCCGATGATGAAGTACATCGGCACGAGCATGATTTCCCAGAACAGGTAAAACAAAAAGAAATCCATCGCGCAGAACGTGCCGATCATGCCGGTCTGCAGCAGCAGAAGAAGGATGTAGTACTCCTTCTGCCGGTGATCGATCGCCGAGTAAGACGACACGATCGCGATGATGCCCATGAACGTCGTCAGGATGATGAGCAGCAGAGCGATGCCGTCGATGGCGAAGTCGTACTTCACGTTCAGCGACGGGATCCAGGTATACGTCTCGCGGAACTGCCAGAGCTTCGTCGAATCGAAGTTGATCCAGATGTAGAGCGAAGCGATGAAGTCGATGACCGCGACCGCCGTCGCCGTCGCTTTGATTGCTCCCGGATTGTCCTTCCTGAAGAAGAGGAGCAGGACGGCGCCGATCGCCGGAATATAGGTGACGATGTTCAGGATGCCCATCGAAGCGTTTCTCCCCTTTTACGGCTTCAGGAACAGATAGACCAGTGCGAGCAGGACGATGCCGCCGCCCATCACCATCGCGTAGTTCTGCACGAATCCGCTCTGTGCTTTGCGCAGCGCCGTCGAGCTCCTGCTCGCGACCCACGCGATGCCGTTGACCGCGCCGTCGACGACGTACTTGTCGAACAGCGACGAGCCTTCACCGAGCGGCCAGACGGTGATGTGGCGAACGAGATTGACGATCCCGTCGAGGATCCACGTGTCGAACCACGCCAGCACCTGTGAGAACACCAGCGTGCCGCGGATGGCCGTCGCGTTGTAGATCTCGTCGACGTAATACTTGTTCTCCAGCAGCTTGTGGATCGGCGAGAAGCGGGTGGAGATCTTCTTCGGCAGCGCCCAGAGCGGATCGCGTTTGTAGAAGTGCCACGCCAGGCCGATACCGGCAAGTCCGACCAGCACCGAGATCGCCATCAGCAGCGCTTCCGTGCCCGCCGGCGATTCGCCGAACTCGAACGGGTGTCCGCCGAGCGCCGGCAGCACCGGCTCCAGCCAGCGCTGGAACCAGGTCGGCTGCGCGCCCATCAGCAGCTTCGGCAGGCCGACGAATCCGCCGACGATCGCCAGGAACGCGAGCGCCATCAGCACGCCGGTCATGACGAACGGCGATTCGTGCGGATCGTGCGAATGGACGTGATGTCCGTGCGCTTTGTCGGAGTGCTCGTCGCCCTGATCGAGATGACGCTGATCGGGAATCAGATGATGTCCGCCGTGCTCCGGCTCCGACGTTTCGATTCCTTCGACGACGTGACCGCGATACTCGCCGGTGAACGTCATGAAGTAGAGGCGGAACATGTAGAACGCCGTGCAGAACGCAGCGACGACGCCGATCAGCCAGATGATTCCTTTGTACTCCCACGCCGCCGCGAGGATCTCGTCCTTGGAGAAGAAGCCGGCCAGCGGCGGCACACCGGAGATCGCGATGCACGAGATCAGCATGGTCATGCGCGTGCGCGGCATGTACTTCGCCAGGCCGCCCATCTTGCGCATGTCCTGCTCGCCGCCGACTCCGTGAATCACCGAGCCCGCGCCGAGGAAGAGACAGGCCTTGAAGAACGCGTGCGTCATCACGTGGAAGATCGCCGCGGTGAACGCGCCGACTCCCGCCGCGAGGAACATGTAGCCGAGCTGCGACACGGTCGAGTACGCGAGGACTTTCTTGATGTCGTTCTGCGCGATGCCGATCGTCGCCGCGAAGATCGCGGTCAGTGCGCCGACCGTCGCCACCACGCCCATCGCCGTCGGCGACAAGCGGAACAGCGGATTCGAACGAACGACCATGTACACGCCGGCGGTGACCATCGTCGCGGCGTGGATGAGCGCGGAGACAGGCGTCGGACCGGCCATTGCGTCCGGCAGCCAGACGTACAGCGGCAACTGCGCCGACTTACCGCAAGCGCCGACGAACAGCAGCAGACAAATCGCCGTCGCGATGCCGGTGTACGCGTGCGGATTCGCGCTCACCAGCGAGAAGATCTTCCCGTAGTCGGCGGTGCCGAACGTGTTGAAGATTATGAACAGGCCGAGGACGAATCCGAGATCGCCGATGCGATTGGTGATGAATGCTTTCTTGCCCGCGTCGGCAGCGAAGTTCTTGTCGTAATAGAAGCCGATCAGCAGGTACGAGCAGAGACCGACGCCTTCCCAGCCGACGAACATGACGCCGTAGTTCGCGCCGAGCACGAGCAGCAGCATCATGAACATGAACAGGTTGAGGTACGTGAAGAAGCGCGTGTAGCCCTTCTCGTGCGACATGTAGCCGGTCGCGTAGATGTGGATCAGGAAACCGATCCACGTGACGATCAGCAGCATCGTGCAGGAGAGCGGATCGATGCGGAACGCGAAGTCGACGGCGAAGTCGGCGATCGCGTTGCCTGCGTGACCGAGTCCCGCCGGCACCCACGTGTAGTAGGTGTGGACGAATGCTTCGCGCGTGCCGCCGCTGGTGTACGTGAAGACGACCCACGACGCGATCAGCGCGGAGAGGCCGGTGCTGGCGAGCGCGAAGAAATTCGTGATCGTGCGGCTCTTCGGATTGTGCGGATCGGCGAATGCGCGCGCGCCGTTGACGAGTGCGCCGAGCGCCGGCAGCAGGACGATCAGGATCAGCGCACTAGCCATTCAGCGTCCTCGCTTCGTCGACATTGATCGTGCTGCGCAGCCGGTACAACTGAATGATGATGGCCAGTCCCACCGCCGCCTCCCCTGCCGCTACGGTGATGACGAAGATCGTGAAGACCTGTCCTTCGAGCGACGCGAGCCGGTACGAAAAGGCGACGAGGTTGATGTTGACGGCGTTGAGCATCAGCTCGATCGCCATCAGCACGGTGATCATGTTGCGCCGGATCACCACGCCGATCAGTCCCACCGCGAACAGCGTCCCCGACAACATCAGATACGCCTCGGTGCTCGGAAGTGCCTCAGGCATTGACTGCCTCCTTCACTTCCTTCTCCGTCTCGACGCGATCGAGGATGAATTGCTGCGCAGTCTCTTCTTCGACCGCGGAGAGCTCGCGCTTTCCGATCACGATCGCGCCGATCATCGCCACGAGGAGGAACAGCGACGCGACTTCGAACGGCACGAGGTAGGTCTGATACAGCGCCATGCCGACCGCCTCGGAGTTCGCATTCGTGCGGCTCACGCGGCGATAAACGTACTTGCCGGGCGTCTTGTGCGACTCCGTCCAGATCCGCTCGCTGACGTGCGTCAGCCGCGACTTGTCCATCCGCTCGTCGTGATAGACGCCGGGACGAACGATCGTCGCGAGCAGGATCAGCACGCCGGCTCCGACCGCAAAGCCACCCTTCCAGAAATTCGACAGCACCTTTTCATCGGGCAGATGCCGCACGTTGATCAGCATGACGACGAACAGGAACAGCACCATGATGCCGCCCGCATAGACGAGCACCTGCACCGCGGCGACAAACTCCGCGCTCTTCATCACGAAGAGCACCGCGACACAGAGAAATGTCAGCAGGAGGAAGAGCGCCGAGTGCACCGGATTGCGCATCGAGATGACGAGGATCGAGGACGCAACCGCGATCGTGCCGATGATCAGGAAGACCGCGAATGCCGGAGTCATGAGCGGACCTCCGCGTTCTCCGTCACCCCGAGCGTAGTCGAGGGGCCCGGGCGGAAGTGCGGCGCGCGAATCGAACCACGTGCAGCGCGCCTGCCGCACGCCCGGGTGCCTCGAATACGCTCGGCGTGACGTGCGGTGCCGGTCATTCGTGCCCTCCGGCGATCAGTTTCTGTCCTTCGATTTCCGGCGTCCCGTCTTCTTCCGGCAATCCCGTGTACTTGGGACGATCGTCCCAGTACTCGAGCTGCTGCATGTTGAAGTAGAGATCGTTGCGGTCGTATGACGCGAGCTCGTACGTCTTCGTCGTCAGCCAGATCGACTTCGGCTTGGTCGGACACGCTTCTTCGCAGAGCGCGCAGAACATGCAGCGCTTCACGTCGATGTCGTAGCGATCGAGGACCTTCAGCTTCTTCATCTTTCCATCGACTTCGCGCTGTTCGTCATGGACGTCGATGTAGATGATGTCGATCGGGCACGCGACCGCGCAGAGCTTGCACGCGATGCAGCGGTCGTAGCTGAACTTGAACATGCCGCGGAAACGGTCCGCGGGCTCGAGGCGCTCTTCCGGATAACGGACCGTGACCTTCGGTTTGAAGAGCTCGCGGAACGTCGTTTTCATCCCCTCGAACAGATCGAGGAGGAGGAAGCGATCCGCCCATCGCGTCTTCGGATGGCTAACTTGCATGGACCACCTTGCCCGCCGGCACCGCGCGCTTCGCCGGCTTGCGTGTGAGATAGAAGACGATCGCGCCGAGGGTCGCCAGGCCGATCCAGTACATCAGCCGCTCCTGACCGGCCAGCACGAAGATGCCGGTGACGAAGATGTTCCCCAGCGCGAGCGGGATCATCCACTTCCATCCGAGGTCCATCAGCTGATCGAAGCGGAAGCGCGGGAACGTCGCGCGGAACCACACGTAAACGAGCATGAAGAACATGACCTTCGTGAAGAAGATCAGAAATCCGAGGACGCCGCCGAGCGTGCCCATGCCCATCAGCACTTCGTGCGTGAGGCCCTTGCCGTCGTAGGCGAGTGTCCAGCCGCCAAGGAAAAGGATCGTCATCAGGCAGGAGTTGACGAGCATCGCCGAGTATTCGGCGAGCATGAAGAACGCGAACTTCATCGCCGAATACTCAGTGTGGTATCCGGCTACGAGCTCCGACTCCGCCTCGGGCAAATCGAACGGCGTGCGGTTGTTCTCCGCGTTCATCGACACGAAGAAGATGAACGCCGCGACGATCTGCGGGAAGAGGTTCCAGATGTTGTTCGACTGATAGCGGACGATGTTCACGAGATCGAGGCTGCCGCAGATCATCAGCACGCCGACGATCGACAGTCCGAACGGCACCTCGTACGACACCATCTGCGCGGCGGAGCGAAGTCCGCCCATCAGCGAGTACTTGTTGTTGCTCGCCCAGCCACCGAGGATGATCCCGTACACGCCGGTCGAGGTGAGCGCGAGGACTAGCAGCAGTCCGACATTCACTCGCGCGGAGATGAACGTCGGTCCCGGTCCGAACGGGATCAGGCAGAAGACGATGAACGCCGGGATCAGCGGCAACATCGGCCCGAGGAAGTACGCGATCTTCTCGGAGCTCGACGGAACGATGTCTTCCTTGAGCAGGAACTTGATCGGGTCGGCGATGATCTGCAGCAGTCCGTGCCAGCCGACGCGATTCGGTCCGAGGCGCGCCTGGATCAGTCCGAGGAGACGGCGCTCGACCCAGTTCATCGCCGCGACGATCACCTGCACGATGATGAACGCGACGAGGAACTTGACCAGAGGCCAGACGAGGTAGTGCATGAGGGAGGCTTGGGTCATGACATGACCTCGCCGGGGATCGAATTCAGAATGCAGAATTCAGAATTAAGAATTAAGAATGAAGGACGCGCGCGAAGCGCCACCACAATTCTCAATTCTTCATTCTGAATTCTGAATTCTGCATTCGTTTTTCTCACCGATCCACCTCTCCCAGCACGATATCAATCGTCCCAATCAACGCCACCAAATCTGACACCAGGTGTCCCTTGGCCATCGCCGGCAGCGCCTGCAAATTCACGAACGACGGCGGGCGCACGTGGCAGCGATACGCCTGCTGCGATTTGCCGTCGCTGACGATGTAGTACCCGAGCTCACCTTTCGGCGATTCGATGGAGTGATAGACCTCGCCCTCGGGCGGACGCACGACGCGCGAGATCTTCGCTTTGATGTCGCCGGCCGGCGTCGCTTTGATCAGCGGGATGCACTGCTGGAGGATCCGCCGCGATTGCCGCATCTCTTCCATGCGGCAGAGATAGCGATCGTATGTGTCGCCGTTGACACCGAGCGGCACCTCGAAGTCGAGCTCCGCGTAGCACTCGTAGGGCAGCGCCTTGCGGATGTCCCAGTTCACGCCCGAGCCGCGCAGCGGCGGACCGGTCACGCCCCACTCGATCGCGTCTTCCGGCGAGAGCACGCCGATGCCGACCGTGCGGCGCTTCCAGATGCGGTTGTTGGTGAGCAGCGATTCGTAATCATCGACCGCCGCATCGAACTTGCCGATGAACTCCTCGAGCTCGTCGAGCCAGCCCGGCGGGAGATCGTCCGGCATGCCGCCGATGCGCATGCAGTTCAGCGTGAGCCGCGCGCCGCAGTAATTCTCGAACAGGTCGAGGATCTGTTCGCGCTCGCGGAAACAGTAGAAGAACGGCGTCATCGCGCCGATGTCGATGGCGTGCGTGGCGAGCCAGAGCAGGTGCGATGAGATGCGCTGCAGCTCGCTCAGGATCACGCGCATCAGCTGCACGCGCTTGGGGATCTGCGCCGTGACTCCCATCAGCTTCTCGACCGTTTCGACGAAGCCGAGGTTGTTCGTGGCCGAGGCGACGTAATCCATGCGATCCGTGTGCGGGATGCATTGCGGATACGCCATGTGCTCGAACAGTTTTTCGGTGCCGCGATGGAGGTAGCCGATGATCGGTTTCGCGTCGATGATGCGCTCGCCGTCGACGGTGAGCATCACGCGCAACACGCCGTGCGTCGACGGATGCTGCGGGCCGAAGTTGATCTCCATCTCGTGGACGTCAAACAAAGGCCACCTCCCGCGCCACCCGGTTGTTGAGTTGTTGAGTTGTTGAGTTGTTGAGCAACCCCAACGACCCAACAACCCAACAACCCAATAACCCAATAACCGTCGTCATGCCGCCCCCATCAATTTCTTCAGCATCGACTCCGTCTCATCCTCGCCGGGGACGCACAACGTCAGGTCCTTCGTCTCGCCCTTCGCGATCGCTTCCGCGTAGCCTTCGCAGTCCCAGCCGCAGGCGGTGCAATCGGTCTGGGCCATGGCGGCGAAGAGCTTGTCTTTGATCGAGCCGTTCTTCGCCATCTCCATCCGCTCGGGGAGCGGCTTGTCGGGATCGTGCCACGGCGCTTCCTCGGTCGGCTTCGCCGTGTCGGCGACCACGCCTGCGAGCTCCGGATTCGGCGGGGCCTGCTCTTTTCCGCCGGCGATCTGCGCCGCCGGCCAGGTGCCGTAGCGCTTCCACTCGCCTTCGTAGAGATTGACGTCCTTCACGTCTTTGCCGGTCGATCCGGCCTTCGGTCCGCCACCTTCCGGAAAGACCTCGGGGTAGATGCGCGCGCCGGTGTCGATGCCGCGAATCGGAAAGTCTTTGCGCAGCGGATGGCCGTTGAAGCCTTCCCACATCAGGATGCGCTCGAGGTTCGGATGGCCGTCGAAGCGGATGCCGAGCATGTCCCACGTCTCGCGCTCGTGCCAGTTCGCGGTCTTCCAGACGCCGCTCACAGACGGCACGTTGTCATCGGTCCAGACCTTCAACCGCACGCGATTGTTTTTCTGAAACGAGTAGAGCGTGTACGAGATCGCGAAACGCGGTCCGGTGTGATTCGGGTACTTGGAGTAATCGGCGCCGGCCAGGTCGACGAGGTAGTTGAAGCCGTCTTCCTTGAACGCGCGGGCGACGTCGACGATGCGGCTGCGATCGACGGTCAGCGTGATCTCCCCCGCGAATTCCTTCGCGGCGGTGATCGCATCACCCGAGCGCCCGGCCGCGCCGGCGATCAGCGGATCGCGGCGGATGTCGTCGAGCGAGCGTGCAGGCACTGTCGTTTGCTCGGCCATTTATCCTTCGAACGGTTTCCCTTCGTCGGTCATCAGCTTCTTCAGCATGTCGAGCGTTTCTTCCTCGCCCGGCACGCAGAGCGAAATGTCGTTCGTCTCGCCGCTGGCGATCGCCTTCGCGTAGCCTTCGCAATCCCAGCCGCAGGCACCGCAATCGGTCTGCGCCATCGCCGCGAAGAGCTTCGTCTCGAAGCCGCCGCCGATCTGGTCGGCGAGCTCCATCCGCTCGGGAAGCGTGAGGTCTTCTTTGTGGAACGGAGCAGCGGGCGACGCCCCCGAATCGGGCACGACTTCCGGCGCCGCCGCTTCCTTGATCTCGGCAGCCGATGGTGTGGCGCCGCCGACCTCGGCGGCGGTAGTCGCCGGTTTCGCGACCGCAGGTTTCGCCGCCGAGGTCGGCGGCGCCACACTCGGCTTCGGCTTCGGCTTCACACCCGACACCGGCGCTTGCTTCAGCTGCGGCTTTGCCTGCTCCGCGCGCAGCGCCGGGCCTTCATGCCCCGGACGCAGCGAATCGCGCACGGCGGCGCGGGCGAAGTCGTAATCCTCGCCCCCTTTGCGCAGCACGTGCATCTTCTCGATCTTTTTCTGCAGCTCCATCAATCCCCAGATCAGCGCCTCGGGACGAGGAGGACATCCGGGAATGTAGACATCCACCGGAATGAGGCGGTCGACGCCCTGCGTGACCGCATACGTGTCGTACGGACCGCCGCACGTCGCGCACGAGCCCATCGCGATGACCCACTTCGGATCCGGCATCTGGTCCCAGAGCCGGCGGACGATCGGCGCCATCTTCTCCGTCACCGTCCCCGACACGATCATCAGGTCTGATTGCCGAGGAGTTGCGCGGAAGACTTCGGCGCCGAAGCGGGCCATGTCGTGACGCGGATCGAGCACTGCCATCATCTCGATCGCGCAGCACGCCAGACCGAACTGCATCGGCCAGAGCGACGACTTGCGGGCCCAGTTGAACAGCTTGTCGACTTTTGTGGTGAGGAAGCTCCCGGAGGAGTCGAAGCGGTTCTCGATCAGACCCATGAAAGGACCTTCCTCTTCCAGGCGTAGAAGTAACCGATCAGGAGTATCGCGAGGAACACCGCCATCTCGACAGCTCCGAACATCCCGAGCTGCTTGAACCGGATCGCCCATGGAAAAAGGAAGACCGTCTCGACATCGAAGACGATGAACAGGACAGCGATCAGGAAGTACCGGACCGAGAAGCGGTGATCGAAGGCCAACGAACTGGCCGGAATACCGCACTCGTACGGCTCGAGCTTGACTTTGCCGCCCCCCGAGGCCCGGATGAGAGGGGTGATGATGAAGAGCGTCAGCACCGGGACTGATAGCACAATGAGAGCGGCCACCAGCAGCACTGAGTAGTTCGCCATATGTCGTCTAAGTTAAGACCGGACGTAATTGTAAACGGCGAAGTTCGAGAGTCAAGGAGTGATGTTGCGTTGAAAACTCCATCCTTCCAACGGCACTCCTCTCGCCTGCACGAGAACGCGAATCTCTTCGCCGATTCCATCCGGCAACACCAATCTTCGCGCTTCTTCACGCGCTTCACGCAGCGCGAGCGCGGCCTCGACGGACTCCAATTTCTCATCCTCCAGTGGCGCAAATAGCGGATGTTCGGTGATGCCGAGCGCGAGCAGAAACTTCACCTGCCGATCGAAGAAAAGCGTCTTCGTGCCGAGCTCTTCACCGGCGCGGATGAGATCGTCGAAGTTGATGTGCGCCGTCAGATCCTGCTCCCCCGGATTGGCGAGCAGATCGCGCGTGACGCGCTGCTTCGCGTACGACGCGGCCGTTCCGAATCGCCGGATGCGCGGATGAAACAGCTGCCGCGCCCGGTAGCCGTAATCGAAGGTGACGATCAGCGCCTGCTCGGAGTACGACACGATCTCGCGATACAGATTCGCCCAGTCGAGCGACACATCCGCGAACTGCCCATCCTCGAGCTCGATGCCGTGCGACGCGAAGTAGTCGCCGTACACCGCCGGCGCCTCGTGCTCGGTCCAGTCGAGATTCGCGTCGACCCACAACTCGTGCAGCTCGTCCCGGCGCTTCACCAGCCGCGCGAACGGCAGCGCATCGAAGAGCTCGTTCGAAAAGAAGAGGTGCAGCCCCTCCCGCGGGACATCGAGCAGACTGTTTCCCAGCCGCCGATCGATGCCGATCGCCCGAATTCGCCTCGCTGCATCCTTTAATACAGTGCCCTCGCCGCAGCCGATGTCCACGAAAGTGCACAAAGCGCCGTCTGCACGGGCCACAAATTCGTCGATGAGCCTGCCGATGGCGTAGGAAAACACCGGACTGAGCGCGGGAGAAGTGACGTAATCGCCCTCTTTCCCGACCGGACTCAGCGGCCGCATGTAATAACCCGCCTCGGGGTGATACAGCGCGATCTCGACGAAGTCGCGGAACGATAAGTCGCCGTACTGCAACAGGTTGCGCAGCACGCGCATCGTCGGCGACTGGTCCGTCATCGGCCGCTATCGTACACCTCGGCAGGCAATTATTGCCGGAAGTATGTCGACCGTGGCAAGAGGGTTGCGAACATAAGACGCAGAACTGGGAGGATCAAAATGAAAAGACTACTCGCGACTCTATTGACGGTGCTCATGGCAGTGCCGCTCTTCGCGCAGACCACGGATGACCACGCGAAGACGAAGAAGGGCGCAGCGATTGGTGGCGCACTCGGCGCAGTCGTCGGGGCGGTCATCGGCAACAACCGCGGTCACCACAGCTCCAAGCGCGGCGCAGTCGTCGGCGGCGTGGCGGGCGCAGCGGCCGGCGCGATCGTCGGCGCGATGATGGACAAGCAGGAGCGCGAGCTCCGGCAGATCGAAGGCGTCAACGTCACGCGCACCGCGGACGACGAACTGAACGTCACGGTGAAGAATGAAGTGCTCTTCGACTTCAACTCCGCGGCACTCCGCGGCGCTTCGCGCGACGCGATCCGTGAGATGGCCGACGTCTTCAACCGTTACCCGAACACCACGATCTCGGTGCAGGGCTACACCGACTCGATCGGCACCGCGTCATACAACGAGCGGCTCTCCGAGCGCCGCGCCGCCTCGGTCGGCAACTATCTCGAGGACATCGGCGTCCGCAGCTCGCGCATCAACGAGATCGGCTACGGCGAATCCCACGCGCGCGCTTCGAACAGCACCGCGAGCGGCCGCCAGCTGAATCGACGGGTCGAGATCCACATTCACGCGAATTCGTAATGTAAGGTTGCTGGGTTGCGAGGTTGCTGAGTTGCTCGGTTTCCCGCCGAGCAACCCCAGCAACTCAGCAACCCAGCAACTCTTTGTGGAGGTAACGAACAAGTGATCCGCAAGCTCTCGGTGCTTCTCCTCGCAACCCTCTTCACCATCTCCTGCGCCAGTACCAACGACGATCCGAACAAGAAAGCGAAGCAGGGCGCTGCGATCGGCGCCGCGGCTGGTGCGATCGCCGGCGCGATCATCGGCAATCAGTCCGGCAGCAACCGCTCGGGCGCGGTCATCGGCGCGGCCGTCGGTGCCGCAATCGGCGGCGCGACGGGACATCGCATGGATCAGCAGCAGAAAGAGCTGCAGCAGATCCCAGGCGTCGAAGTGACGCGTCCCACCGAAAATCAGATCGACGTGCGCCTCACCAGCGACGTCCTCTTCGACTACAACTCGTCCGATCTCCGTCCCGAGTCGCGCGCCGTCCTCGGCGACCTCGCGCAGAACTTCCGCCGCTACAACGACGAGATCATCGACGTCGAAGGCCACACCGATTCGGCCGGCACGCCGGAGTACAACCAGACTTTGAGCGAGCGCCGCGCCGATGCGGTCAAGGGCTACCTCATCGACCAGGGCGTGCTCGCGAACCGCGTGAACGCGATCGGATACGGCGAGACGCATCCAAAGGCGTCGAACGACACGCCGGAAGGACGGCAGCTCAATCGCCGCGTGGAGATCCACATCAGAGCCGCAGCGACTCAGCCGTGACCCTCACTGCCCCGTCGTCATCCCGAGCGTAGTCGAGGGACCTGGGCGGGGCGGTGGCACGACCAGCGTGCCACCCATCCCCCAGGTCCCTCGACTATGCTCGGGATGACGGCGGGTGCCACGGCAGCGACTCAGCGGTGACCGGCGACTGCCACGAGCCGGTGTTCCACAACAGCTCCAACCGCCCGGCGCGCTCGAGCAATCGGGCGCGCAGCGTGTTCTTGTCCCCAACCCGCAGCACCTTCGCCACATCGTCGGTGAACGGCTCGCGCAGAAACCACGGCACGCTCTGCATCTTCGCCGTGCTCCAGGGCCGCCACACGAATCCCTGCTGCGGCGCTTCGTCGGGCGGCAGCTCGCCGCGCAGAAACAGGAAGTAATCCGCCGCGACGAATTCATCGAACGGCATGCGCGCAAGCGGGACGCGCGTGTGGCGCGCCTCCAGCAGCTCCGCGTGCATCGACAGTACGCCGCGCTTCTCCGTTTGCTCGGCGAGCGAATCGAGGTACTCCGAGTAGATGCTCCAGCGCTGATCGAGCAGCTCGCCGGCCAGTCGCCAGCGCCGCTCGTGCAGCAACGCGGCAACGAGCGTGACCATCAGCTCGTGACCGACGAAACGGAAGTAATCGAAGTCGCCCGGCTCGAACCGGCTGCCGAGGGGCGGACCGTATCGCTCCAGCAGCAAAGCGAGCGATTTGAACAACGCGAGCACGATCGCGGTGTCGCCCGCAGCGGCCGCGGCCTGCGCGATGCGCGTGAACTCGTCCACCGCCGCGACACTCGCATCGATCGATGAAAGCAGCTCCGCCGATTTCTGCGGCTCGTTCGCCAGCAGCGAACGCATCACGTCGTCGAGCGCGCGGCTGACGATCATCATCCGCTTCGCGCGTGAGCTCCTGATCGCATCGATCGCCGACTCGATCGCGTCGACGCGATGCTCGCGCGCGTCGCTCGCTGGCTCCTGCAGCAGACCGAGGCGCATCGCGCGAGTGACCGCTTCGCGCCGCGAGCGTGCGCCGAGCTTCGCGTAGATGTTGTGCAGATGCGTCTTGACCGTGTGCGTCCAGACGCCGAGCCGCCGTCCGATCTCCTTGTTCGGCAGATCCTCGGCGAGCAGACGCAGCACCTGCGCTTCGCGCTGCGTCAGCATCTCCGTCGTCGCCGGTGCGCGCCGCAGCTCGCGTGCGAGTGCCTGGATCCGTCCGCCGACCATCGCCACCACGCGCGCCGATGTCGCCATCTGCCGCGAGCGGATCACGGCGACGAGCTGCTGCAGCGTCGCATCGCGATCGATCCACGCGTTTGCGCCTGCTTCGAGCACGGCCACGATGTGATCGTCGTCCGCCTGCTCGATCACCGCGACGATTCCGCCCGCTTCGCCCGCTTCGCGCAATCGCTGGATCCACGGCACTGCGTCGCGTGCCGTGCCCGCATCGAGCACGATCACCTCCGCGCCGTTGCGCAGATCGGCGATCAGATCCTCGGACAGCATCCCCGCTTCGAAAACCGGAACGCCCGCGTTCTCGAGCGCGGCGCGCATCGCGTCCGCGAAGAGCTCACAGTGCGCGAGCACCGCGGCATTCGGCTGCTCACTCATCCAGCCAGCCCTGGCGCCGCGCATGCTCGACCGCCTCGATCCGGCGCGCGACATCGAGCTTGCGGAAGATGTTCTGCACGTGGTTCTTGATCGTGTGGTACGAGAGCGACAGCTGCGCCGCGATCTGCCGGTTGCTCAATCCGCGGGCCATCAGCCGGAGGATGTCGAGCTCGCGCGTCGAGAGTCGCAGCGTTTCCAGGGTTTCGGTGCGGCGGCGCAACTGCGCGAGCTCGGCGAGCCGCGCGAACATCGCATACGCGACCGACGGTGATGCCGCCATCTCGCCGCGCATCACCAGCGCGAGCGCATCGCGGAACTCGACCATCGATGCGGTGCGCGGAATGTAGCCCTGCGCGCCGGCCTCGATGAAGCGCAAAATCGATTCGTGCGTCTCCTCCATGCCGAACACGAGCAGCTTCACGCCCGGATGCTCGCGCGCGAGCTGCCCGATCAGCGTCAGCCCTTCGTGCTCGCGGCCGTCGACGTTGATCACTACGATGTCGGGAGTGAGCTTCGCGATCTGTTCGGCGACGTCGTGTCCGTCGACGCCGTTACGCAATTGCAGCGACTCGTCATCGCTGAACGCTTCAGAGATGCATTCGCGGAGGAGGCGGCCAAAACCGGCGAGAAGAAAAGTAATCGAGGGCACGCGGGAACCTGCCGTCAACACGGTAGCCGCGGCGATCGACTGAGCGCGTTGTAGAGCGTTGATGCGTGGGGTTGCAGAGAGAACGCCCCCGCGTAGTTCTGCGCGGCGTAGACATCGGCTACCCGTTGGAGATCGTCCCTCACATTCATATGGATGGATTTCCTGCCGCGGATTGTGCGGACGCCGCCGCTCCCGCAACACCGGGAGGAAGAGCTAAAAGCGATGGATTTCAGGAACTAGTCATGGCCATCCGCTCGCCCGAAAATGGCCCATGCGGCCCATAGCGCGCAGAAGGACCAGAAAGGAAAACTCCACACGCCGGCACGCTGCCACGCTCCAACATCCCCATCCGGACGATGTTGCTCCACTGCGCTGGCAGCGTGCCGGCAGCACCGCCCTCGTCATCCCGAGCGTAGCCGGCTTCCGGAGCGCGGGCGTCCCGCCCGCAGTCGGCGAGCGTCTCGCTCGACGACACCCGTGGCCCGCCGGCCCTGCTCGCGCCTCGTCATCCCGAGCGTAGTCGAGGGACCTGGGGTGCGGGTGGCACGATCAACGCGCCACCCACCCTCCCAGGTCCCTCGACTACGCTCGGGATGACGCTTACCGCCGTCCCCCGGCCCCTCCCGTGTAGCATGCCGCTGCCGTGCGTGCCGAAGATGCCCTTCGCGCTCTCGTTCCGCGCTTCAGCGTCGAACGTGGTGAGCAGTACTACATCACCGGACGCGTCACTCTGTTCGATGAAGTGAGCGGCGGCCGCTTCGAAGCCACCGTCCTCGGCGGCCATCCCTATCGCGTGGTGCTCGAACCCGACGGCGACTTCCTCCGCGTCAGCTGCGAATGCCCTTTCTTCGATCGCGAGCTCGACGTCTGCAAACACATCTGGGCCGTGATCCGCTCCGCGAGCACTCGCGGCCTGCTCCCCGATCGGAAAATGTATCCGCTGCCGGAGCCCGGAGGCGGCGACATCGTCGCGCGACAAGCCGGTCCTCGTCCGAAACGCGCGCCGCAACCGGAATGGCAGCGCTTCCTGCAGGCGCTCGGCCCTGCGCCGCAGGCATCGCACATGACGCCGCGCTCCGTCCCCGACGAGATCGCGTACGTGATCACGCCGACCTCCGGCGCGCATTCGCTCCTGCTCCGCCTCCTCGGACGCGCCCGTCGCAAGAACGGCGAATGGGGCAAGTGGAAACCGCTCTCGTTTCGCCTCGACGATCTGCAGTCGCTCGATCCGTTCGATCGCGAGTCGATCGCGCTGCTGAACCAGCACTCGTACGGCTACAGCACGGAGTCGTCGATCGTGATCACGCCCGCGACCACCGCGTGGTGGATCGAGCGCCTTGCGGGCGCAGGACGCCTCGTCGATGCGGAGATGCATCCGATCGCGTGGGACGACGGTCCGCCGTGGACGTTTCGCGTCGCGATCGCCAGCGAAGGTGCGACCTATCGCATTTCAGGATCGGTCGAGCGCGAAAACGCCACGCTTCCGCTCGACGACATCGACGCCATCGCAAACGGCATCGTGATCAGCAACGGACGCGCTGCACATTTCGATGATGGTGGCCGAGCGCCGTGGCTCCGTGCGCTGCGCGCGAGCGGCTCCGTCGAAGTGCCGCATGCCGATGCGGAGCGATTTCGCCAGGCACTGCTGCGCGCGCCGATCGCCGGCATCACGCTGCCAGAGGAGCTGGGCTGGGAGCTCGTCGAAGAAACGCCGCATCCGGTGCTCGCGCTGCAGCGTGACGAATGGATGTCCGAGCTCCTCGGCGAGGCGTATTTCGTGTACGACGAATGGCGTGTCTCGAGCCGCTCGAGCGAGCCGCAGAAATCGGCCGGACGCAAACTGATTCGCCGCAATCGCGTGGCCGAGGATGTGTACCGGGGGCGGCTCGTCGCACTCGGCGCGATCGCCACGCGCGAGGGCTATCGCGTGCGCCTGTCGCACCTCGAACAGCTCGTGCGGACATTGCGCAACGAGGGCTGGTCCATCGAGATCGATTCGGCGCCGCTGCGCACATCGGACGAGCTCGAGGTCGAGCTCTCGAGCGGCATCGACTGGTTCGATCTCAATCTCAGCGCGACCTTCGGGGAGACGAAGCTCGCGTTGCCGGAACTGCTCGCTGCGGCCGAGGCGCGGCGCGCGATCGTGCGGCTGGCGGATGGCTCGATGGGCATCGTGCCGCAGCAGTGGTACGACAAGCTCGCGCCGGTGATGGAGCTCGGCAAGCGTGAAGGAAACACGCTGCGCTTCAAACCGCATCAGACGCTCGTCGTCGATGCGTTGCTCGAAACGCGCACCCGTCGCGAATTCCCCGAACCGAAGCCGCAGCACGAGCCGCCGACCTTGCGCGCGGAGCTCCGCGAATACCAACGCGCCGGCCTCGGCTGGCTGCTGTTCCTCCGCGAGTCGCGCCTCGGCGGCGTGCTGGCAGACGACATGGGCCTCGGCAAAACCGTGCAGGCGCTTGCATTACTCGAGTCGATCCGCGGCGGAAAAAAGCCGTCGCTCGTCGTCGCGCCGCGATCGCTCCTCTTCAACTGGGCGGCCGAGGCCGCGCGGTTCGCGCCGCAGCTGCGCATTCGCGAGCATCACGGGACCGACCGCGCGAAAGACAACTTCGAAGACTGCGACGTCGTGCTGACGACCTACGCCACGATGCGGCTCGACATCGCGCATTTCGCCGAGGTCGAGTTCGAGTACGCCATCCTCGACGAAGCGCAGGCGATCAAAAACGCAACGAGCCAGGTGGCGAAAGCGAGCCGTCAGCTCAACGCGCGGCATCGGCTCGCGCTCAGCGGCACCCCGATCGAGAATCACCTCGGCGAGCTCTGGAGCCTCTTCGAGTTTCTCAATCCCGGACTCCTCGGCACCTCGCGCTGGTTCTCGCGCACGTTCGGCGCGAAGACCACGCCGCCGGAGCGCCGCGACGCACTCGCACGCGCGCTGCGGCCGCTCATCCTGCGCCGGACGAAGGAGCAGGTCGCGCCCGAACTGCCGGAGCGCACCGAACAGACGCTCTACTGCGAGCTCGAACCAAAGCAGCGAAGAATCTACGACGAGCTCCGCGATCATTACCGCGCGTCGCTCCTCGGCGGCGTTCGCGCGCGCGGCATCGACAAGTCGCGCATGCTGATCCTCGAAGCGCTGCTGCGACTGCGCCAGGCGGCCTGCGATCCGAAGCTCATCGATCCGCGCTCCGACTCGCCGAGCGCGAAGTCGGAGCTCCTGATGGAAGAGCTGCGCGACGTGCTCGAGTCCGGCCATCGCGCGCTGATCTTTTCGCAGTTCACGTCGTTCCTGGCGATCGTGCGCGGCGCGCTGTCGCGTGAAGGCATTCGGCATCTCTACCTCGACGGCAAGACGCGCGACCGGCAATCCCTCGTGGAGGAATTCCAGAGCGACGCAGGTCCGCCTCTCTTCCTCATCAGCCTCAAAGCCGGCGGCCTCGGACTCAATCTGACGAACGCCGACTACATCTTCCTGCTCGACCCGTGGTGGAACCCGGCGGTCGAAGCCCAGGCCATCGATCGCGCGCATCGCATCGGACGCCTGCGGCCGGTGGTCGCGTATCGACTGATCGCGCGGGACACCGTCGAGGAGAAGATCCTGGAGCTGCAATCGCGCAAGCGGGAGCTCGCGGAGTCGATCATCTCCGAGGACAACAGCGTCCTGCGGAAGCTGGAAGTGGAAGACCTGGAGATGCTGCTGTCGTAGCATTGCGGCGGCTTGCCGCCGCGGCTGCTGATGACCGCGGAATTGAACGCAGAACGCAGAACGCAGAATAAGAATTAAGAAAAGAGACGTGCGCGAAGCGCCACCTCAATTCTCAATTCTGCGTTCTGCGCTCTGCGTTCTGCGTTCAATCCCTCTCCACGTCCATGCTAGAATCCGCGCCGCCCTAAGCAGCCCGTCCTCTGGATATTCGTGTAGGGCGGGATCACCTCAAACACAACTTATTGGAGGAACTATGAAGTCCTGGATCATGCGCGTGCTGGTCCTCGCGGCGATGCTGGTCTG
>DATEZA010000162.1:0-2271 GCA_035255945.1 Thermoanaerobaculia bacterium | reverse complement strand
CTGAATGACCTGCCCGGACAACGCGCGTGTGGCGATCGCCTTGTCCGACTTGCCCGCCTCGACGAGCTGCGCTTCGAAGCCTTCGGGCAATGTGTGGTTCCAGTAGCGATCCCATTCCGCCGCCGCTTCCGGGTTGCGCGTGCGCCACTCGTTGTAGCCCTTCTCCCACGTCTTGCGCGCGCGAGCGAGCTTCTTCGTCTTGCGCGTGAACTCCGCCTGCACTTCATCCGGCACGTAGAACGCCGGCTGTTCGGGCCATCCGAGATGCGCCTTCGTCGCTTTCACTTCATCCGCGCCGAGCGGCTCGCCGTGCGCGCGTGCAGTGCCGTGGAACTTCGGCGAGCCCCAGCCGATGATCGTTCGGGCGATGATCAGCGTCGGCTTCGCCGTCTCTTTCTGCGCGCGGCGGATCGCTTTGCGCACCGCGTCGCGATCGTGTCCGTCGATCTTGAGCACGTGCCAGCCGTACGACTCGAACCGCTTCTTCACATCCTCGGAGAACGACAATCTCGTTTCACCTTCGATCGAAATGTTGTTGTCGTCGTAGAAGAAGATGAGATTGCCGAGTCCGAGGTGGCCGGCGATCGATGCGGCTTCGTGACTGATTCCTTCTTCGAGATCGCCGTCGGAGCAGATGCCGTAGATGTAGTGATCGACCGGCTTGAATGCGTCGTCCGTATTGAATCGCGCGGCGAGCATCTTCGCGCCGAGGGCCATGCCGACCGCGTGCGCGATGCCCTGTCCGAGCGGACCGGTCGTCAATTCGATGCCGGTCGCATGGCCGTACTCCGGATGGCCGGCGGTCTTCGATCCCCACTGACGGAAGTGCTGCAGCTCGTCCATCGTCATGTCCGGATAGCCGGTGAGATGGAGGAGCGAATAGAGCAGCATCGATGCGTGGCCGGCGGAGAGCACGAAGCGATCGCGATTGGTCCACTTCGGCGCGGTCGGATCGTGGTGGAGAAATTCGGTCCAGAGGACGAAGGCCATGTCCGCCATGCCCATCGGCGTGCCGGGATGTCCGGAATTCGCCTTCTGCACCGCGTCGACGGCGAGGAATCGGATGGTGTTGACGCAGAGCTCTTCGAGCTTGTCTTTCTGTCCGATGCGCGGCTCGTTGCTCTCTTCCGCTACTTCGATTGCAGTTGCCGCGTTGGTCTGGTCGTCCATACGTCCCTCCGAAGGATCGGGATTATACTCAGCGCACTTCTTCCAAAATTCACGGGCGCGGGGAGGATTGGATGGCAACGGCAGTCGACGAAACGACCGTCACCGTGAAAGGGTCGCCGGTCCGCAGTCTGCAGAAGTTCATCGACAGCGATCTCACACTCGAACAGCGCGAGGCCGTGTTCCGCAACCTGCCACCGGAGTACGCCACGCGGTTCCGCTCGCCGATCCTCGCCACGGAAACGATTCCCGTGCACATGCTGAACCGGCTCACCGAGGAGTCGGCGAAAGCGAAAGGCGAACCGGTCGAAAGTTTCGCGCGGCGCGCGGGACGCGAAGCCGCCGGCGATGCAATCAAAGGCATTTACCGGTTCTTCGCGCTGGTGATGACGCCGCAGGCGCTGCTCTCGAAGGCGTCGCAGATGTGGAGCTCGCTCTACAACCGCGGCGACCTGAAGGTCGACAGTCAGACGGACAGAAGCGCCCGCATCCGGCTGGTCGGATTTCCATCCGAGAACGCGGGATGCGCGCGCATCACCGGATGGATCGAGCGCATGGCGGAGCTGACGGGCGTGAAGAATGTGAAGGTCGTGCAGACCGCGTGCTTCGCAAAAGGGCAGCCGCATTGCGAGTGGACGGTGAACTGGCAATGAACGTGTTCCCGCTCCAGTCCGATCACCCGCTCTTCCGCTATTTCACCGACGACGAGCGCACGCGCGTGGAGAAGCTCGGCCACATCCGCTACCTGAAGCAGGGCGATTACCTGATCCAGGCGCGCGATACGGACTCGACGCTCTTCACGATCGAGGACGGACATCTCGACATCGTCGCGAATCGCGACGGCCGCGAGATCGTCGTGGCCACCGTCGGTCCCGGCGACGTCCTCGGCGAAGTCTCGTTCATCGACGACTCGCCGCGCTCGGTGTCGGTGCGGGCGGGCGAAGGGGCGGCCGTGCGCGCGTGGGACAAGCGCACGCTCTCCGAGGCGCTCGCATTCGATCCGCAGTTGCTGGCGAAGTTCTCGGTGGCGATGAACGAGCTGCTGGTGGAGCGGTTGCGGGACACAGCGCGAAGGGTGTAGGGCAAGCTCTCAGCTTGCCCCCC
>DATEZA010000161.1:0-7371 GCA_035255945.1 Thermoanaerobaculia bacterium | reverse complement strand
CAGACCTTCGGAATGAAAGTCGAGACGGCCGACCGGATAGATGCGCTCGCGCACGCCGCGCACGAGATCGATCACGGTGCGCCGGCCCTGCGGATCTTCCACCGTGGTCATGACCTCTTTCGGTTTGTAGAGGAGGATGTAGCGATGCGGCTCGGCGTGCGTGATCAGCTTGCCGTCGACTTTGATGTGATCGCTGCCCGCATCGGCGCGGGAGCCGAGCGCGGTGACGACACGTCCGTTCACCGTGACCCGTCCCTCCCGAATCATCGTCTCCGCCTCGCGTCGTGACGCGAAGCCGGCGTGGGCGATGATTTTTTGCAGTCGCTCCAGTTCCATCACTCTCGCTATTCGCCGCTCGTCGATTCTACTGCATCGTCATCAGCGTTCGTTGCGAGTTCTGTTTGATTTTCCGTCGCCGCGAGCTCCGCTTCCGCTTCCGCAGTTGCTGCTGCTTCATCGGTGATCGGAACTTCGAGTGCTGCTGCTTCCGCTGCCGGCGATGCCTGCTCCGATGCAGCGATCGCGGCGACGATGTCATCGCCGATGTTGTCGCCGATCAGATCGCCGAACTCTTCGAGCGCGGGCAGATCGCGAATGTCGTTCAGTCCGAAGTGCACGAGGAAGTCGCGCGTGGTGCGATAGAGGAACGGACTGCCGACGACGTTCTTGCGTCCCGCGACGCGGATCATGCGCCGCTCGAGCAGCGTGCGAATGACCGCGTTCGAATTCACGCCGCGGATCTCCGACACTTCCGGCGCGGTGACCGGCTGGCGATACCCGATGATGGCGAGCGTCTCGAGCGCCGCGAGCGAAAGCCGCGACTCCCCTTTTTTGGCGAAGTACTTTTTCAACACGGGATCGTGCTCGGCGCGCGTGGCGAGACGCCACCCGCCCGCGGTCTGCTCGAGCATGAAGCCGCCGACGCCCGCGTCGAGAATGCGCTTGATCTCTTCGAGCTGTGCGACGACCGCGTCGCGTCCTTCATCGGAGAAGGCGTCGACGAGCGAGTCGATGCTGACCGGCTCGTTACTTACGAAAAGAATGGCTTCGATGGCTGCACGTAATTCGGTGTTTTCCATGATTTGAAGTCTGAAACCTGAAACTTGAAACCTGAAAGGTGCCTCCTGAGTGGCCTTCTTCAGGTTTCAGGTTTCAGGTTTCAGACTTCAGGTTCTCCTATGCGTCGAACATCTTGAAGGAAGCGTCATCGATTTCCGTATCCGTCTTCGCCAGCAAAATCTCGCCGAACGTTTCGCTCTGCTGCAGGCTGATGCCGCCGAGGCGGACGAGCTCCAGCGTGCCGAGGAAGATGGCGATCAGCTCGTGGCGATCGCGTCCTTCCAGAAACCACTGCAGGCGGATCGGCGACTTCTCGCGCAGCTTCGCGTAGAGCTCCGCCATTTTCTCGGAGACTTTGTGCTGCGTGTGCCGCAGCTGCAGCGCCTGCGGATGATTTTGTTTGTAGCGATTGAGCGCGGTGCGGAACGCATCGATCAGATCGAAGAGCGAGACTTCGCTCATGTCGATCTCCGACGCATCCGTGCCGGGCACCGGCTGCTGCGGACGCGACCACATCCCCATGCGCACGACGTCGAGCTCCGCGAACGATTCGGCGACCGCCTTGAATCGCTGATATTCGAGCAGCCGGTCGACGAGCTCCTTGCGCGGATCGTCCAGCTGCTGCTCCGCGTTCTCGTCGCGCGGCAACAGCATCTTCGATTTGATGTTGATCAGCAGTGCCGCCATGTAGACATAGTCCGCGGCGACTTCGAGATCGAGCTCCTCCATCGTGTCGAGGTACACGTTGTACTGCTCGGTGATCAGCACGATCGGGATGTCGAAGATGTCGATCTTGTGCTGCCGGATGACGTGGAGGAGGAGATCGAGCGGGCCGTGGAACGACGGCAGCGTGATCTTGTACGCGCTCGGTTCTTCTTCATCCGGAAGCGCCGGTTCCGCCTCGGGTGTGATGATCTCGTCGCTCATTATCGGAACTCGGGATATTCGATCTTCATCGCCGCGCGCACCTTCTCCATCGTCTCCGCGGCGCGCTCGCGCGCTTTGCGATTGCCTTCGCGCAGCACGTCCCACACGAACGACGGATCGCGATCGAGCTGCTCGCGCTTCTCGCGGATCGGGCGCAGCTTCTCGATCATGATCTCGGCGAGCAGCTTCTTGTCGTCGACGCAGCCGATCTGCGCGGTGCGGCATTCATGATCGACGCGCGCGATCGTCGCTTCGTCGGAGAAGAGCTTGTGGAAGTGGAAGAGGTTGCAGACGTCGGGACGTCCCGGATCCTTGCGGCGCAGCCGCTCCGGATCGGTGAACATCGTCATCACCAGCGCGCGTATCTCATCGGCCGGAATGGTCAGACCGATCGTGTTGCCGTACGACTTCGACATCTTCCGCGCATCGAGTCCCGGCACTTTCGGCGTCTCGGTCAGGAGCGCCTGCGGCTCGGGGAAAACGTCACCGTAGAAATTGTTGAAGCGCCGCACGATCTCGCGCGAGATCTCGACGTGCGACGCCTGGTCCTCGCCGACCGGAACGAAGTTCGCCCTATAAACAATGATGTCGGCCGTCTGCAGGAGCGGGTAACCGAGGAAGCCGTACGTGTTGAGATCGCGGTCCTTCAGCTGATCCTGCTGATCCTTGAACGTCGGCACGCGCTCGAGCCAGCCGAGCGGCGTCACCATGGATAGCAGCAGGTGCAGCTCGGCATGCTCCTTCACTTCCGACTGCACGAAGATCGTCGACTTTTCCGGATCGATTCCGGCCGCGATCCAGTCCGCAACCGCATCGAACGTCGCCTGGCGGATCCTGCTCGGATCGGCGTAATCAGACGTCAGCGCGTGCCAGTCGGCGACGAAGTAAAAGCACTGATACGAGTCCTGCAGACGCACCCAGTTGCGTACCGCGCCGAAGTAGTTGCCGAGGTGAACGCGACCGGTCGGCCGCAGTCCGCTGAGGACGAATTGTCGAGGCTGATTCAAGTGGTTCTCACGGGTCAAGGGCGTTGGACGCGGCAGTCTAGCAGCGATACCGAGCAGCGTACAATCGAGCCTGCGATGGGCGCGCAACATCTCGCGAGTCTCTCCCGATTGACGGATTCGCTGTCGCGTGCAACGACCCTCGAACAGGTCTACGACGGCGCCTTCGAGGCCATCGAATCGGGCCTCGGCGTACAGAAAGCATCGATCCTGCTTTTCGACGAAAAGCACTTTATGGATTTCGTCGCGTGGCGCGGATTGAGCGACGATTATCGCCGCGCGGTGTCCGGACACACGCCGTGGCGACCCGACTCTCGCGATCCGAAACCGATCGGCGTCAGCGACGTCACCGCCGACCCGTCGCTCGCGAAGTACGAGCAGATCTTCGCGAGCAACGGGATTCGCGCACTCGCCTTCTTCCCGCTCACCTATCGCGATCGTGTGATCGGCAAGTTCATGCTGTACTGGCCCGAAGCGCACGAGCTGACGAACGACGAGCGCGAGCTCGCGCAGTCGATCGCCGGCCAGATTGCATTCGGTGTGGCACGTGTCCGCGCCGAGCAGGAGCTGGAGCGCGAGCGCGAGCGCCTCAACGCGATCATCACGAACGTACCGGGCGTGGTGTGGGAGGCGATCGAAGAAGACGGCAAGCGCCGCATCACCTACATCAGTCCGCAGATCGAGACGCTCGTCGGGTATAGCCCCGAGGAGTGGTATCGCGATCCGCAGTTCTGGCGGCGAATCGTCGTGACTCCCAATGAGCAGCTCGTCGAGCAGATCCAGCGCGAAGGCCGCAGCGTGTATCGCTACGCCATGCGCACGCGCGACGGCCGGCTCATCTGGGTCGAAGTGCGCGCGTCATTCAGTACGGCCGGCAACACGCGCGTGAGCCGCGGCGTGACGATGGACGTCACCGCGCAACGCGAAGCGGAGCGGCGCGAGCATCTGCTCTCCGAATCGTCCGCGCTGCTGACGTCATCGTTCGATTACGAAACGACGCTGCCGCGCATCGTCGCGATGATCGTTCCCGACACCGCGAGCTGGTGCGCGCTCGATCTCTGCGACGAAGCGGGCGACCTGCAGCGCATCGCGGAGTGCGGCGACGAACCGACCGACACGTTCGTGCAGAACATCCCGCTGATCGCGGCCGGCCGCACGCTCGGCGTGCTCTCCCTCGCCTCCTCGGACAACGAGCTCGCCACCGAGCTCGCGCGCCGCATCGCGTACACCGTCTCGAACGCGCAGCTCTATCGCGAAGCGCAGGATGCGAATCGCGCCAAGGACGAATTCCTGGCCACGCTTTCGCACGAGCTGCGCACGCCGCTCACTGCAACACTCGGCTGGGCCACGATGCTGCGCATGGGCGATCTGTCGGCGGAGAACTTCAAGACCGCGGTCGAGACGATCGAGCGGAGCATCAAGTCGCAGACGAAACTGATCGACGAGATCCTCGACGTCTCGCGCATCGTCACCGGCAAGCTGCAACTGACGAGCGCGCCGGTGCGCGTGGCGGCGATCATCGATGCGTCCGCGGAGACGATTCGTCCGAGCGTGATGTCGAAAGGACTCGAGCTCAACGTCGACATCGCGCCGATCGAAGGGATGGTCCTCGGCGATGCCGCGCGATTGCAGCAGGTGATCTGGAATCTGCTGTCGAATTCGGTGAAGTTCACGCCGCCCGGCGGCTCGATCACCATCTCGATGGATCAGGCGACATCCGACGCGATCCGCATCTGCGTGAAGGACACCGGTTGCGGCATCGCGCGCAAGTTCCTGCCGTTCGTCTTCGAGCGTTTCCGCCAGGGCGACAGCAGTATGACGCGCGCACACGGCGGCCTCGGCCTCGGCCTCTCCATCGTGCGCAGCATCGTCGAGCTGCACGGCGGAACCGTCGAAGCGTTCAGCGAAGGCGAAGGCCTCGGCGCAGCGTTCACGATCACGCTGCCGATCGCACCGGCGGTGTCGGCGATCGCACTAAACGAGACGCGGACGGCGCCACCGCCGGAGCTCGCCGGCGTCTCGGTGCTGTTGGTCGAAGATGAAGAGGACACGCGCATGATGCTGTCGACGGCGTTGCGCCGCTCAGGCGCGCGCGTGATCGCTGTCGGTTCCGTCGCCGCCGCGCTCGACGCCATGCGCGATGCGCCGCCGACGATCATGATCAGCGACATCGGCATGCCGGGCGAAGACGGCTGCTCGTTGATGATGAAGGTGCGCAGCGGAGCGATCGAGTCGTTGCGCGACATGCCGGCGATCGCGCTCACCGCATACGCGCGCGACGAAGACCGCGAGCGGATCCTCGGCAGCGGATTCAATCTGCATCTCGCGAAGCCGATCGATCCGGGTGAAGTGGTACGCGCGGTGCGGCGCTCAGTCTCTCGCGCCGGTGGCGATCGTCACGCCGAGTAACGCGCCGAGCACATCGTTCGCGCGCTCGAGGCCATGCGCGTCGATGTACTCGATCGCATTCCGCTGCGCCTTCTCCAGCAGTGCGTGATCGCGAAGGATGTTGCCGAAGTGGAAGCGCGCGACGCCGCTCTGGCGCGTGCCGAGAAATTCGCCGGGCCCGCGGATCTCGAGGTCGCGCTCCGCAACGTCGAATCCGTCGCGGGTCTGCTCGAACATCTTCAAGCGATTCACCGCCTCGGGGTTCGCCTTCTCCTCGCACACGGTCACGCAGTACGACTTGCGCTCGCCGCGGCCGACGCGTCCGCGCAGCTGATGCAGTTGCGAGAGGCCGAAGCGATCGGCGTCGAGGATCACCATCATCGACGCATTCGGCACGTCGATGCCCACTTCGATCACGGTCGTCGACACGAGAATGTCGAAGTCGCCGCGCTTGAAGCGGGCCATCGTCTCTTCCTTGTCGTACGACGGCATACGGCCGTGCAGCATCGCGATGCGACGGTTCGGAAAACGCTTCTGCATCGATTCGAAGCCGGCGGTCAGCGGCCTGAGGTTCGACTTCTCCGATTCCTCGATGATCGGATAGACGATGTACGTCTGCGCGCCGGCATCGATCTCGTCGTCGATGAATTTCCAGACGCGATCGAGCTGCGTCGACGTGCGGAGCACCGTCTTCACGACTTGGCGGCCCGGCGGCAATTCGTCGATGACAGAGAGCTCGAGATCGCCGTACATCGCCAGTGCGAGCGAGCGCGGAATCGGCGTCGCGGTCATCACCAGGATGTCGGGTGTCTCTGCTTTTTCGAATAGCGCCTGCCGCTGCTCGACGCCGAAGCGATGCTGCTCGTCGACGATGGCCAGTCCGAGCGATTGGAAGCGGATCTTCTCTTCGAGCAGCGCGTGCGTGCCGACCGCGAGCTGGATGTAGCCCTCGCGCAGTCCCGAGATCAGCGTGCGCCGCTCGCCGGCGGTCATCGAGCCGGTCGCTTTCGCCGTCACGATCGTGTGGTCAACTAGTTGACGGATGCGCTGGTAGTGCTGCTCGGCCAGGATCTCGGTCGGCGCGAGCAGCGCGACCTGGTGACCGTTGCGGATCATCACGATCGCGGCGATCAGCGCGACGATCGTCTTGCCGCTGCCGACGTCGCCCTGCAGCAGGCGGTACATCGGTTTGTCGGACGTGAGGTCGTCGACGATCTCCTTCACCACGCGGCGCTGCGCGTTCGTCAGCTTGAACGGCAGGATGCGACGCACTTCCGCGCGCAGCTCGTCGTCGACTTCGATTTGCCGCTCCTTCTTGCGCACCTCTTCCGTCGCGCGGCGCACGCGCATGGCGAGCATCAGGGTGAAGTACTGCTGCAGGAGGATGCGCAGGTGCGCGGGCGAGCGCTGACGAAGAAAGGTTTCGTCGAGCGCGGGCGGGCGATGCAGCACGGCGAGTGCTTCCGGCAATCCGATCACGCCGAGGCGCTCGCGGATGTCGGGAGGCATCGGGTCGTCGAGGTCGGGCAGCGCTTCGTCGAGCGCGCGGCCGATGATCTGCCGCAGTGCCTTCGGCGCGACGTTCGTCACCTTTGAATAGATCGGGACGATCGAGCCTTCGTCTTCGCCTTCGCCTTCGGACTTCTCCCAATCGGGACTATCAATCTGCAGGGAGTAGGACGTGTAACGGGGCGCTCCGAAGACCGAGAGCCGGTCGCCGCGCGCGATCTGCTCGGCGAGATACGGTTGATTGAACCAGACCAGTTTGACCGCGCCCGTGCCGTCTTCGAGCACCGCTTCGAAGATCTTCATCCGCTTGCGCGGCGAGACGTGCGCGCGTGCCGAGATCACCTTGCCGCGCAGCAGTACCGGCGTGTCGAGGTAACGGCCGAGGTCTGCGACGCGGGTCGGGTGGCGCCGGTCTTCGTAGCGGAACGGGAAGAACCAGAGGAGGTCGCGCAGCGTGGTGATCCCTGCCGCGGCGAGCGCCTCC
>DATEZA010000160.1:0-7630 GCA_035255945.1 Thermoanaerobaculia bacterium | reverse complement strand
CAGCACGGAGCGGTTGTCGATCGGCGTCTTCGACGAGCTGTCGAAGGATTACGGTCTGCGCCGCATCGATCTGTCGAGCGCGGCGACCGTCGCGAGGCTGCGATGAAATCGCTGCTGCTCGGGTTGCTGATCGCGCTCCCGATGTTCGCGGCGGATGGGCCGAAGCTCGGTGAGACGATCGATGTGTCGGTCGTCAACATCGATGCGATCGTCACCGATCACCAGGGGAATCGCGTTCGCGGATTGACGAAGGACGATTTCAAGATCTTCGAGAACGGCAAATCGCAGCCCATCTCGAACTTCAGCGAAATCAATGATGGTGATGGTGTACGACAAGCTCTCAGCTTGTCGGGCTCGTCGGGACAAGCTCCGGGACAAGCTCCGGGACAAGCTGGAGAGCTTGTCCTACACCACCAACCGCGCACGATCATCGTCTTCATCGAGCACTTCCGCGCGCCCGACTTCCGGCGCGATTCGTTCTTCAACGGCATGCGCGAGTTTCTTCACCGCACCGTGCGTCCCGGCGATGCGGTGAAGATCGTCACGTTCGCGAAGCGGGCCGAGACGCGGCTCGCATTCACCGACAAGCTCGATGCGATCGATCGCACGCTCGACGAGATCAGATCCGAGTCCGGCCCCGGCGTCGATGACACCACCTTCGAGGACTACATCCTCGGCGAGACCTTCACCAGCCACCTCAACGCGAGCAGCAGAGGACGCAGCATCGCGGGATTCACCGGCGCGGGAGGGATGGGCATCGCGCCGAACAATCCGCGCGACTTCAGCTCGACCGACTTCGGCACGACGGCGTCCACCCGTCCTGCGACCAACTCGCAGCAGAACTTCCGCGTCATCCGCATGCGGGACAAAGTTGCGGCGATCACGTCGCTGATGAACTCCATCGCCGGCACCGACTCGAAGAAAGTGTTCGTCCTCGCGGTGCGCCGCTTCTCGCCGACCGGCCGCGATCTGTTCGAAGTCGACAACTTCACGCCGAATTACGGCTGGTCGAACCGCTTCCGCAGCGACACGCTGATCGATTACGTCGCGAAGAGCGCGAACGCGAACGGCATCACTGTTTATCCGCTGCATCCCGAGGGCCTCGGCAGCGACGGCTTCGGAATCGAGTCGCTGCACGACTACAACCTCATGTACTCGCAGCTGCCGTACCTCGACGAGCTGGCGAGACAGACGGGCGGAAAGCTGGCGTGGGGGAAGGACATCGAGACGGACCTCCCGAAGATGGCGGAGGACCTCGACGCCTACTACTCGATCGGTTATCGCGCCACGAATCACAACGTCGATCGCGCGCGCTCCATCGTGGTGAAGGCGAAGAATCCCGACTACACGATCCGCTCGCGGCGCGAGTACGTCGAGAAGTCGGACCAGACGCGGATGCGCGAGCGCGTGCTCGCCGCGCTGCTCGATCAGGCGCCGGCGTCGTCGATGAACATCAATGTCAAAGTCGGACAGAACCGCTTCGTCGCCAACTCCGGCTATCACATCCCGATCACCATCTACATCCCGTCCGCGGCGCTGATGACCGACGGCGGCCGCGGCGAGTTCTCCGTGTTCGTCGCGTGGAGCGGCAAAGGCGGCCAGCTCGGCCAGGTGACCAAACAATCGCAGAAGTTCAAGCTGACGCCGAACATGCCGGAGACGTTCACCTACACATTCGAGATGCTCACCGACGGGATGACGGACCAGCTGTCGGTCGGCGTGTTCGACGAGCTGTCGAAGGATTACGGTTTGCGGCGCATCGATCTGTCGAGCACCGCGAAGATCGCGGGGATTCGATGAGAAAACTACTGCTCGCACTGCTCTCTCTTCCATTGATCGCGGCGACGCCGAAGCCGGCACAGACGCCCGACATCCCGCACACGTCCGAATCGATCGAAGTGTCGATCGTCAACGTCGACGTCTTCGTCACGGACAAAGCGGGCAATCGCATCAAAGGTCTGACGAAGGACGATTTCCAGATCCTCGAAGACGGCAAGGCGCAGCCGATCACGAACTTCAGCGAGTACGCCTCGGACATCTCCAACGAACACGCCGGTGTAGGTGTAGGACAAGCTCTCAGCTTGTCCGGACAACCTCCCACCTCTTCCCGGCAAGCTGGAGAGCTTGCCCTACACCATCAGCACCGCACGCTGGTCGTCTTCATCGATCGCTTCCAGGCTCCAGCGCTGAAGAGCGATCCGGTGTTCGCGCAGCTGAAGGAGCTGCTGCACAAAGCGGTGCGTCCCGGCGATCAGGTCACGATCATGACCTGGGTGCATCGTCCCTACACGCGGCTCGAGCTCACCGACGATCTCGGCCAGATGGACAACGTCATCGACAAGATCTCGAAGGAGCGGCACTACGGCTACGGCAACGAGTACCGCGAGATCGAGCTGGAAGAACAGTTCGACCAGGAGATCGACCAGTTCTACAAGCAGCAAACCGGTCAGCAGCGGCCGGGCGGCGGACAGAAGAAGCCGGTGCTCGCAGCACTCGACGCCGCCATGACCGAGTTCCACGACATGCAGGCGAAGACGAAGGCGATGAACGCCATCATCGAATCGATCTCCGGCATCGAGGGATCGAAGTCGATGATCTACGTCAGCCGCCGCTTCTCGATGATCGCCGGACGCGAGTTTCTCGTCGACCGCCGCGACCTCCTTGCACCGCCGACGCTGTACGAGCAGCTCAAGAGTGTGCGCAACGAAGTGGAGTCGGTGGCGAAGACCGCGAACGCGCACGGCGTGACGATGTACATGCTCTATCCGGCCGGTCTCGATAACGACTGGGTGCAGAGTCCCGAGGACATCACCATGCCGGGGGCGACTGACGCGACACTCGCCGGACACTCGTACATGACACTCGACAACGAAGTCCAGGCGTTGAAGTACGTCGCCGATCAGACCGGCGGCATGGCCGCGTGGGGGGTGCAGGACGTCGTCAGCCTGATGCCGCTCATCGAGCAGGATTTCAACGCGTACTACTCGCTTGCGTATCGCGCGACGACCCAGCGCAAAGACCGGGCGCGCAAGATCATGGTGAAGGCGAAGAATCCTGCGTACCTCGTTCGCGCGCGGCGGCAGTTCGTCGAAGAGTCGGATGAAACGCGGATGAAGAATCGCGTCGTGGCGACGCTCTTCAGCGATTCGAACGACACGAAGATCCCGCTCCGCGTCCGCCTCGGCGAGAAGAAGCTGAATGGCTCGGGCAAGTATCTGATCCCGGTCATGGTCGAGATCCCGGTGGAGTCGCTCGTCTCGCTGCCCGATGCGAAAGGCCAGCGCGGCGCGTTCTCCGTCTACGTCGCATCCGGCGACATCCTCGGCGCGGTCAGCGACGTCACGCAACGGACGCAGCCGTTCACGATCGCCGACGTGCGGCGCGCGACGAACGGCCGCTTCGAGTACGAGTTCGAGCTGCTGACCGATCTGAAGACGAATCGCGTGGCGGTCGGCGTGTACGACGAGATCTCGAAGGACTACGGTTTGCAGCGTATCGAGCTGCCGCACGCGGTCCTGACGCCTGACACGACGACGCAGCGGCAGGAGGGCCGTTGATGATCACGCAGTGGAAAGATGATGTGGATGCCGCGCTGGCGAATTCGAAGTCGACCGGCAAACCGTTGCTGCTCGACTTCACCGCCGCGCCGATGTGAGGCGGATGCGCTCGGCTGGAAGCCGAGATTTATCCGGAATCGCGCGTCGACAAACTGGTCGGCGAAAACTTCAACCCCGTGCGGCTGCACGTCAAGACACATCCCGAGGCGATGGAGCGCTTCGGCGCGAACTGGACGCCGACCGTGGTGCTGCTCGACAGCAACGGCGTCGAACGGCACCGCATCGAAGGCTTTCTCCCCGCCGACGATTTCCTCGCCCAATTGCACCTCGGACTCGGACACATCGCGTTCGCGAACAAGCGTTTCGACGAAGCGGAGCAGCACTTCCGCAAGATCGTCGACACGTTGCCGGAAAGCGATGCGGCACCCGAGGCGCAGTACTGGACCGGTGTGTCGCGGTACAAAGGGAGCGGCGACGCGAGCGCGCTGAAAGCGACCGCGGACGCGTTCCAGTCGCGGTACAGCGACTCAGCGTGGGCGAAGAAGGCGTCGATCTGGGCCTAACCCTCGTCGCGCTGGGCGTAACCCTCGTCGCGCTGAGCGTAACCCTCGTCGCGCTGGGCGTAACCCTCGTCGCGCTGGGCGTAACCCTCGTCGCGCTGCGCGTAACCCTCGTCACGCTGCGCGTAACCCTCGTCGCGCTTGGCATAACCCTCGTCGCGCTTGGCGTAACCCTCGTCGCGCTGCGCGTAACCCTCGTCGAGTTGGGCGTAACCTTCGTCATCCCGAGCGTAGTCGAGGGACCTGGGTGGCTGGCGGCGCGCTTACCGTGCCTACCGCCCGCCCGGGTGCCTCGACTACGCTCGGCATGACGATCATGCGCATCGGCATCATCAGCGACACCCACGGTCTACGCTCGGCATGACGATCATGCGCATCGGCATCATCAGCGACGCCCACGGTCTACGCTCGGCATGACGATCATGCGCATCGGCATCATCAGCGACACCCACGGTCTGCTCCGTCCCGGCGTCGCTGACGTCTTCGCGAGCGTCGATCACATCCTGCACGCCGGCGACATCGGCGGCGAACACGTGTTGCGCGCGTTGCGCGAGCTCGCACCTGTCACATTCGTCGGCGGCAACAACGACGAAGGCTCCGATGGACTCGACATCGTGCGCGTCACGCTCGGCGAGCTGCGCGTTCTGCTCACGCATATCCTTCCCAAGCCGGAGAAGCCGCGCGCGGCGGTCGTCGCATCGATGCGAAAGTCGCCCGCGGATCTCGTCGTGTTCGGGCACAGTCATCACCCGTTCAACGACGCAATCGGCGGAGTCCGCTTCTTCAATCCGGCGAGTGCGGGGCCGAAACGGTTCCGCAATCCGGTGCTCGTCGGGTTGTTCGAAAAGGGTGTGTTGCGTCACATACCGTTGTGAGCATCACAAAGCCTGAGCACGGCGCGTGCTTATAATCGAAACGCGATGGCGTTTCTCGAAGCGCGTGCGTTGTCGAAGACATACCGGAACGCCGAGGTACCGGTTCCGGTGTTCGACTCGATTCACATCGAAGTCGAACGAGGGGAGATGCTTGCCGTCGTGGAACCGAGCGGCATCGGCAAATCGACGTTGCTGCATCTCCTCGGCGGACTGGATCGTCCCGACAGCGGACGCATCCGCGTCGGCGATTCCGAGTTGTCGTCGATGAGCAACGACGAGCTCGCGCGCTTCCGCAATCACAACGTCGGCTTCGTGTTTCAGTTTCATCACCTGCTTCCCGAATTCACCGCCGCGGAGAACGTCGCAATGCCGGGCTGGATCGGAAGAACGCCTAAAGACGAGGCGTTGAAGAAGGCGGCAGTTCTGCTGTCAGAGTTGGGATTGGAAGCCCGGTCGAGACATTTTCCGAATCAACTGTCAGGCGGAGAACAGCAACGGGTCGCGATCGCGCGCGCGCTTCTCACCGATCCGCTTCTTTTTCTCGCCGATGAACCGACCGGCAATCTCGATCTCGAAACGAGCGGACGCGTGTTCGACCTGATGCGGGAATGCCACACGAAGCGTGGTCTGACGTCGGTTATAGTGACTCATAATCCGGAATTGGCGGCACGCTGCGACAGAGTCCTCGAGATGAAGCAGCAGCAAAACTAAAATGTTCGAAAAATACAACGAGAAAGCACGCCGCGCCCTCTTCTTCGCCCGGTACGAAGCCTCCAAACTCGGGTCCCGCGTCATCGAATCCGAGCACATCCTCCTCGGTGTCCTGCGTGAGGGTGAGGAGATCATCAAAGAGATCTTCTCGAGGTTCAATGTGAAGCCGGAGCAGATCCGGCGGGAAGTGGAAGGCGATCGTTTGTTCGTCGATCGCATCTCCTCCTCTGCGGAACTGCCGCTTTCCGAAGAGTCGAAGAAAATCCTCGCTTATGCCGCACATGAAGCGGAGTCGATGCTGCATCAGTACGTCGGCACCGAGCATCTGCTGATCGGAATCCTGCGCGTCGAGTCGTCCACCGCGGCGCGAATCCTGACCGCCAAGGGATTGAACGTCTATTCCGTCCGTGAGGAAACGATCTCCATCCTGAAGGAACGCGAGGCGGACAAGCAGAAAAAAGAACTTCCGTTTCTAGCGGAGTACGCGCGCGATCTCACCCAGATGGCGCACGGCCAGCAATTCGATCCACTGATCGGACGCGAAAAAGAAGTCGAGCGGATCATTCAGATCCTTTCGCGCCGCACGAAGAACAATCCGATCCTCCTCGGCGAGCCGGGCGTCGGCAAGACGGCGATCGTCGAAGGACTCGCACAGCGGATCGTCGACGGCAACGTGCCGCTCTTCATCGCCAACAAGCGGATTCTTTCGCTCGACCTGTCGCTCATCGTCGCCGGCACTAAGTACCGCGGCCAGTTCGAAGAGCGGCTCAAAGGCATCATTAAAGAGCTGAAGGAAAACCCCGACATCATCATCTTCATCGATGAGATTCATTCGCTCATCGGGGCCGGTTCGGCCGAGGGCTCGCTCGATGCGGCGAACATCCTCAAGCCGGCGCTTTCGCGCGGAGAGATCTCGTGCGTCGGCGCGACCACCATCCGCGAATACCGCCGCTACATCGAGAAGGACCGCTCGCTCCTCCGCCGCTTCCAGGCCATCAACGTCGCTCCGCCGAACGAGGACGAGACGCTGCAGATCCTCGAAGGGGTGAAGGAGCGTTACGAGGGATTCCACAAGGTCAAGTACAGCGACACCGCGATCCGGGCGGCGGTCTATCAATCGAACCGCTACATCACCGACCGCTTCTTTCCCGACAAAGCGATCGACATCCTCGACGAAGCGGGCGCGAAGGTGAAACTGCGCCGCGTCGCCGACACGCAGAACCTGCGCAGACTCGAAGCGGAGATCCGCTCCATCGTCAAAGAGATGAAGAAGGCGATCTCGGACAAAGACTTCGAGAAAGCCGTCTTCCTGCGCGAGCGCGAGATCGAGCTGAAGGAAGAGATCGAGCGCTTCAAGGCTGAGCGCGAGTCGGTCGGCGAAGAGATGATGGAAGTCACCAAGAAGGACGTCGAGGAGATCATCAGCTCCTGGACCGACATCCCGGTGACATCGATCGAAGCCGACGAAGCGGCAAAGCTGATCAATATGGAAGAGATCCTGATGCGGCGCATCGTCGGTCAGGACAAGGCGATCAAAGCGATCTCCCGCGCGATCCGCCGTTCACGCCTCGGCGTCGCATCGCCGAATCGTCCGATGGGCTCGTTCATCTTCCTCGGCTCGTCCGGCGTCGGTAAGACCGAAGTGGCGAGACGGCTCGCCGAGTTCCTCTTCGGATCGCAGAAGCACCTCATCCGCTTCGACATGTCGGAGTACATGGAGAAGCACGCGGTGTCGAAGCTCATCGGCTCGCCTCCGGGCTACGTCGGCCACGAAGAAGGCGGGCAACTCACCGAGCGCGTGCGGCGCAATCCGTACAGCGTCGTGCTGCTCGACGAGATCGAGAAAGCGCACCCGGATATCGCGAACATCCTGCTGCAGATCCTCGAGGACGGCATCCTCACCGACTCGCTCGGCAACACCGTCGAC